>CALAEC010000043.1 GCA_937890785.1 uncultured Actinomycetes bacterium | reverse complement strand
TTAAGCACGCCGCCAGCGTTCGTCCTGAGCCAGGATCAAACTCTCCGTAGAAAGTGCTGATCCGGCTGAACCGGATTCGTTCGTTGTGTACGTCCGCCAGGACTCCGGGCGCGCGAACGCGCCTTCGTCCCTGACGGGGTTCGCACTGGCTTTTGGCACGCTGTTCAGTTCTCAAGGTGCGCCGCCCGGAGGGCCCCGGAGACGGAAAGACCGCCGGGCAAGCCCGGCGGCCGCCTTTCACCGACCAGCGTAGCAGACCGGCGCTAGGCAGCCTCCCCGTCTTCGGTTGTGAGAAGGAGGTCCCTCATGCAGGCACCCTTCTCCCCCAGCCCTTCAGGGGTTGTGCAGCCATGATACGGGTCCAGAGGGGCGGCCGTCAACCGGCCCCGGGGCCAAAACCCCTGGTCAGCGGGCTGAGAGTGACAATCTTGCGCTGAATGCCCCTTTCGAACGACGCCCCAGACCGTTATGGAACCGCGACGAACAGGCGCCACCGCCCCGGAACCCCCTTGAGCTCGTGCTCGCCCCGATCGTCGAAGGCGATCCCCGACCCGGCGACCAGGTCCTTCACCGTCGACGAGACCAGCACCTCTCCCGGGCCGGCCTGCCCCGCCACCCGAGCACCGATGTGCACGGCGATCCCCCGCACGCTCCCGTCGACCAGCTCGCATTCCCCGGTGTGCAGGCCGGCCCGGACCGCAAGGCCGAGCCGGCCGAGCTCGTCGGCGATCGAGCGGGCACACCGGATCGCCCGCGCTGGACCGTCGAACGTCGCCAGGAACCCGTCACCGGCCGCGTCCACCTCTCGCCCCCGGAAGCGACCGAGCGCTCGTCGCACGATGGCGTTGTGCCGCTCGAGGAGATCGCGCCACCGGCGGTCGCCAAGCTCGGCGGCGCGCTCCGTCGATCCAACGAGGTCGGTGAAGAGCACGGTGGCCAGCACCCGATCAGGCTCAGGCCCCCGTCGGACGCCGGTGAGGAACTCCTCGATCTCGTCAAGCAGAGCGTCCTGGTCACCGACGAACACCAGGTGGTCATGGCCGGGCAGCTCCACGAACGTGGCGCCCGGGATCCGCTCAGCGATGTAGCGGCCCTCCTCCACGCTGACGTCCCGATCGCCGGTGCGGTGAAGGACGAGCGTGGGGACACGGATCGTGGGGAGGATGTCCCGCACATCGATCAACGTATTGGTACGGGCCAGCGTCAGGGCCGCGCGGGGGCTGGCCCCGTGCCGGAGGTACGTCCCCCACCACGACGCGAACCGCCGGTCGCCGGCCACAGTCGGCGCCAGGGTCTCCAGCTCCGCCGGTCCTCCCCATTCCCGTTCCAGCTGCGCGTACCATGCCTCTCGCTGCTCGGGCGTCGGGGCCCAGGGATAGTCGTCCGAGCGGATCCTCTTGGCGAAGATGCCGAAGGTGATCAGGGCGATGGTCCGCTCGGGATAGGTCGTCGCGAAGAGGACCGACATGTTCCCCCCCTCGGAGGTCCCGAAGATCGCCGCCCGCTCCGATCCCACCGCGTCCATCACCGCCCGCACGTCGTCCATCCGCTCCTCGAGCGTGGGCAGGCCCGCGTCGCGGTCGGACATCCCCGTCCCCCGCTTGTCGAACATGATCAACCTGCTGAAGGAGGCCAGTCGGTTGAGGAACCGGGCGTAGGACGGCTCTTCCCAGACGGACTCGACGTGGCTGATCCACCCGGGCACGAACACCAGGTCGAGGTCACCGCGTCCCACCACCTGATAGGCGATGTGGATCTCGCCGCTCTTGGCGTATCGCGTCTCCGGCGGGTTCACGTCACGCCAGTCGAAGGAACCGGCGGCGCCCGACCTGGAGCACCCGCCCCGTCAGGTCCTCGGCCCGGACCTCGACGTCCGGGTCCGAGACCGGCTCCCCGTCGATGCGGACGCCCCCCTGCTCGATCAGCCTCCGGGCCTCCGCGTTGGACGATGCGAGCCCCGTCGCCGCGAGCAACCTCGGGAGCCACACCTTGCCGTCGTGCACGGCTTCCGGGGGGATGGCCGACTCCGGCACCTCCTCCGGGAGCTCGTGCTCCCGGTGCACCCGGTCGAAGCGCTCCTCAGCGTGCGCGGCCGCCTCAGGGCCGTGGTACCTGCCCACGATCTCCGCGGCCAGGCGGCGCTTGGCCTGGGCCGGATGGAGCGAGCCGTCGGCCAGGCCACGCTCGATCGCGTCGAGCTCTTCCGGCGACAGCCCGGTGCACAGCCGGAACCACCTCGGGATCAGGGCGTCGGGGATCGACATCGTCTTGCCGAACTGTTCCTCAGGCGGATCGGTCAGCCCGATGTGATTGCCGTACGTCTTCGACATCTTCCGAACGCCGTCGGTCCCCTGGAGCAGCGGGACCGTGAACGCCACCTGGGGCTCCTGGCCGTGGGCCCGCTGGATGTCCCGGCCGACCAGGAGGTTGAAGGTCTGGTCGGTCCCTCCGAGCTCGACGTCGGCTTCGATCGCCACCGAGTCGTACCCCTGCATCAGCGGGTACAGGAACTCCGAGAGGCTGATCGGCCGACCCTCCCGGTACCGCTCGGAGAAGTCGTCCCGGTCCAGGAGCCGGGCCACCGTCAGCACGGACGCCAGCCGGGCCACGTCGTCGAACCTGAGGGCCGCCAGCCACTCGCTGTTCCAGCGAACCTCGGCCCGACCCAGGTCCAGCACCCGGTCGGCCTGCTCGAGGTAGGTCCGGGCGTTCGCCTCGAGGGCGTCCGCCGTGAGCATGGGCCTGGTCTCGGATTGGCCGCTGGGGTCCCCCACCCGGCCGGTGAAATCGCCGACGATGAGGACGGCGACGTGCCCCAGGTCCTGGAACCGGCGGAGCGCGCCGATGACGACAGCGTGGCCGAGGTGGAGGTCAGGAGCGGAGGGATCGATGCCGAGCTTAATCCGGAGAGGGCGACCTTCTCGGGCGCTGCGGGACAGCTTCGCGTTGAGCTCGTCCTCGGGAATGATCTCGGCCGCACCCGAGCGCAGAACCTGGAGCGCGCGGGAGACGTCATCCGAGGTGGACATCGTGGCGGATGCTAGCAAGTGACCTCGTGACCCGCGGGTATACTCGCCTCGTGGGCCGCCCTTCCCCGTCGCGGGCCCTCGCCGTCTCGCTGGCGCTCCTCGCGCTCACTTCCTGCCGGCTGGTCGCGGACCTCGACAAGGAGATGCTCGACGCCCAGCCCCTGGCCCTCACCTCCACGATCTACGACGCGAACGGTCGGCTGATCACCACGCTCCACGCCGAGGAGGACCGCGAGCTGATCCCGCTGTCCCGCATCCCCGAGGTCGTCCAGGACGCCGTCGTGGCCATCGAAGACCAGCGGTTCTGGAGCCACCGGGGGGTCGACCTGAAGGCGATCATCCGCGCGGCGTACGTGAACGCCACCACCGGGCGGATCGAGGAGGGCGGCTCCACGATCACCCAGCAGTACGTGAAGAACCGCCTCCTCTCCCCCGAGCAAACGCTGACCAGGAAGGTCCGGGAGGCCGCGCTGGCGTGGCAGCTCGAACAGGACCTCAGCAAGGAGGAGATCCTGGGCCGCTACATGAACACCGTGTACTTCGGACAGGGCGCGTACGGGATCCAGCGCGCCGCCGAGACCTTCTTCTCGAAGCCGGCCGCGCAGCTGACGCTCCGGGAAGCGGCGCTGCTCGCCGGGCTGATCGCCGGGCCGGTGCGATGGGACCCGATCGATCGCCCGGAGCAGGCCCTGGCTCGCCGGAACCACGTCCTCGACCGGATGCTCACGCTCGGGATGATCACGCTCTCCCAGTGGGAGGAGGCGACCTCCGTCCCGCTCGGGCTGAAGCCAACCCTCGGCTCCGAGCGCTATCCCGCCCCGTACTTCGTCGACTACGTCAAGCACCAGCTGCTGTCGAACCCGAGGTGGGGCAGCACGTACACCCAGCGGTACAACTTCCTGTTCAAGGGCGGGCTGAAGATCCACACGACGATCGACCTCCGGATGCAGCGGGCCGCCGAGGGAGCCGTGAACGGGATCCTGACCCAACCGAGCGACCCGTACGGCGCCCTGACCGCGATCGACCCGCGGAACGGACAGATCAAGGCGATGGTCGGCGGCCGCGACTACTGGGCCCCTCGCCGGGAGGACCGCTACGCCAAGGTGAACCTGGCCACCGGCGGGTCGACCGGGCGTCAGGCCGGATCGTCCTTCAAGCCGTTCGCCCTCGTGGCCGCGCTGGAGAACGGGATCCTTCCGACGAAGACGTACTCGGCGCCGTCCTCGATCGTCCTGGACGAGCCGCCCTGCGGGAGCCCCGAGGTTCCGTGGAACGTCCAGAACTACGAGGGCTCCTCCTATGGCGGCGCCATCACCGTGGAGCAGGGCCTGATCAGCAGCGTCAACGTCGTGTACGCCCAGATCATCCGCGACGTCCACCCCGAGCGGGTGGTCGAAGTGGCGCACCGGATGGGGATCCGGTCCCCCCTCCGCCCGTACTGCTCCTCGGTCTTGGGCTCCAACGAGGTCAACACGATGGAGATGGCCTCGGCCTTCGGGACGCTGGCCACGGGCGGCCGGTACGTCCGCCCCACCGCGATCCTCCGGATCGAGGACCCCGAGGGGGACGTGTTGTTCGAGGCGAACCCCAGGCCGAAGCAGGTCCTGAACTCCTGGGTGGCCTGGCAGGCCACCGAGATCATGCGCAAGGTGATCCTGTACGGCACGGGGACCGCAGCGAACATCGGCCGGCCCGCCGCCGGCAAGACCGGCACCGCGCAGGAGTGGCGCGACGCGTGGTTCGCGGGGTTCATCCCCCAGCTGTCGGGCGCCGTGTGGGTGGGCTTCCCCCAGGGCCAGATCTCGATGGTGTACCCCACGGTTCGCATCTCGCGGGTCACCGGCGGCTCGTTCCCCGCGCAGATCTGGCACGCCTTCATGAGCGCGGTGACCGAGCGGATGCCGTTCCGGGACTTCCGCGATCCCACCGAGGAATCGGTCACCGTGGCCATCGACATCACCAAGGGGTGCGTGGCGACGTCGTCCACGCCCTCGGAGAACATCCGCTACATCCGGTTCACGCCCGGGACCGAGCCGACGGAGCCCTGCGAGTACACGAGCGAGGATTTCATCTCTCCCACCCCGCCCACCGTGGTCACCGGGACCCCGCCCGGCGGGGTACCACCGGTCGTGGGGATCTCCGTCAGCACGGCGATCTCGGTCCTGCGCGAACGCGGCTACGAGGTCGACCGCACGTACGAGCGCGACTCCGAGCACGCCCGCGGCACCGTGATCTCCCAGGATCCGGCGCCGGGGACGCCGGCGCCTCCGGGCAGCGCCGTCACGATCGTCGTGGCTCGCTGATCGCTCCGAATCCGGGTCCCCGGGAGGCGAACCTGCTCCCTCGCTCCACGAACCTGGTCGGCCGGTTCACCGCGTCCGCCATGCCGACCCGGAACGTCACGGTTACCTCGGACACCGGCTCCCCCTCCGCCACCCACAGCGCGGCGCGCCGGTAGACCGGCACCCCGTCGTCGGCCAGCGTGACCCCGATCGCCTGGGCCAGCCGGCCCGGGCCGGCGCACAGGAGGCGAGGGTCGGCCAGCCCGCGACGCTGGACCATGGCCTCGAGGCCCTCGACCGGCTCCAGGGCTCGGATCAGGATCGCCGTGGGCGGATCGCACACCACGTTCAGGCAGTGGTGGATCCCGTGAGAGATGTACACGTACGCGCGACCCGGCGGGCCGAACATCGACGCGTTCCGGCGCGTCCGGCCCCGGTACGCGTGGCTGCCGGGATCGTCGCGCCCGTAGGCCTCCACCTCCACGATCCGGCCGACCATCCTGGCGCCGTCGAGCCGCCGGACCAGAAGCCGTCCCAGGATCTCGGGGGCCACGTCGGCGGCGTCCCGCTCGAAGAACCGGCGAGGCAGGGGCCGGCGGTTCACGCCCTTCCGGGCCGGCCTTTCGCCAGGAACCGCTTCAGCTTGCCGAGGGGCCAGGTATTGATCACCTCGGCCTTGGTCACCCATCCGCGCTGGGCGGTGGCCACACCGAACCGCACGTTCGGCAGGTGGATCGGGGAGTGGGCGTCGGTGTCGACGGCGAACACGGCGCCCTGCTCGCGCGCCCACGCCACCAGCTCGTCGTTCAGGTCGAGCCGGTCGGGGAACGAGTTGATCTCCAGGGCCGTGCCGGTCCGCGCGGCCGCTCGGAACACCTCCTCGACGTCGAAGTCGATGGGCGGCCGCCGCCCGATCTGCCGGGCCGTGGGGTGCCCCAGGATGTTGACGCACGGGTGCTCCAGCGCCCCGATGATGCGGCTGGTCATCTCGTCCTTCGACTGATTGAAGTGCGAGTGCACCGAGGCAACACACACGTCGAAGTCGTCGAGGAATCCCTGGTCCCAGTCCACCGAGCCGTCGGGCTGGATGTTCAGCTCGGTGCCGTGCAGCAGCACCATGTCGCCCTCGTGAGAGAGCTCCTCGAGTCGGCGGCGCTGGGCCAGCATCTTCTCTTTCGTCATCCGCTGCATGTACAGCAGCTCGGCATGGTCGGTGACGGCGTAGTAGGCCAGCTTCCGGGCGCGAGCCGCGGCCACCATCTCTTCGAGCGGCGCCACGCCATCGGTCAGGTTCGTGTGGGTGTGGAGGTCCCCGCGGATGTCCTTCTCCTCGATCAGCACGGGCAGGTCTCCCTCCAGCGCCGCCTCCACCTCGCCTCGGTCCTCGCGCAGCGTGGGAGGGATCCAGGGCAACCCAAGCCGCCGGTACACCTCCTCCTCGGTCTCGGCCACGATCAGCTCGTTGGTCTTCGCCCGGAACAGCCCGTACTCCGAGAGCTTCAGCCCCTTCCGGACGGCCATCTCGCGGATCCGGACGTTGTGGGCCTTGGAGCCGGTGAAGTACTGGAGGGCCGCCCCCCACACCGCCGGCTCGACCACGCGCAGGTCGACCTGCAGCCCCTTGGTGGTGAGGATCGACGATTTCGTCGAGCCCCGGGCCAGCACCCGGGCCGCGTAGGGCATCGAGGTGAACGCGTCCATCACCGGCTCGGCATCCTCGGAGGCCACCAGCAGGTCGATGTCGCCGATCGTCTCTCGCATCCGCCGGAGCGAGCCCGCGTAGTCGCAGCGGCGGACCTCCTTCACGTCTCGGAGGACGGCCAGGATCTCCTCGGCCAGATCGAAGGCCACGCCGAGCAGGACCCGGTCGCCGGACCGCTGGAGCTGCTGGATCCCCCGGAGCAGGTTCTCCTCGGTCTTCGGACCGAAGCCCGGGAGCCCGCGGAGGCGCTCGTCGTGGAGTGCGTCGAGCAGCTCCTCGGGGGAGGCCACGTGCAGCTCTTCGTACAGCTTCATGGCCTTCTTCGGCCCCAGCGTGGGGATGGCCATCAGCGACCGGACGCCGTCGGGGATCTGCCCCCGGAGCCGCTCCAGGGCCGCGATCGAACCGGTCTCCAGGTACTCGCGGATCTTCTCGGCGATCGACCCGCCGACGTTGGGGATCTTCCCCAGCTCCTTGACGTCGAGCGAGCCGACGTCACCGTGGTACCCGCTCACGGAGCGGGCCGCCTTCTCGTAGGCCCGGGCCTTGAACGCGTCGCCGCCGGAGATCGAGATCAGGTCCGAGTACTCCTGCAGGAGCTCGGCCACCTCGTCGTTGGCCCGCGGCATCGGCCCTCAGTCTATGCGGACGCCCCGGAGGCGCCTCAGGGCGGCTCCGGGAATGCCAGTGCCCCCTGCGCCCGCCGCTCCTGGGGGAGCAGGCTGGCGTAGATGGCCCGGTGGACGGGGGTGTCCACGCCCGCCTCGCGCCCCAGGCGGACCACGGCGCCGTTCCAGGCCTCGAGCTCGGAGCGCTTCCCGTCCATGATGTCCCGCTGCATCGAGGCCGTGCCGTGGGGCTCCAGGCCGTCGATGAACGCCATGCGGTCGTCGACCACGGACGGGTCGAGATCGATCCCCCGGGCTCTGGCGACCGCCACCACCTCGAGCATGGCGTCCTCGAGCATCGCCCGGGTCTCCGGGACGGCCCGGAACACCCCCATGGGCGCCCGGGTCACGGCGCCGACGCCGCCGGTCGCCGTGATGAACATGAACTTCTCCCACAGGGCCACGTGGATGTCCTCCGCGATCTCGACGCGCAGGCCGCGGCACCGGCGGAGCGCCCCGGCCAGACGCTCCACCCGCTCGGTGACCGAGCGGTCCAGCTCCCCGAGGGTGACCCATGGCTCCGCCCCCACGTGGTGGATCTCGGCCGGAGCGGCGACGAACGAGATCATCCCGCACAGCCCCCCGACGACCCGATCCGCCCCCAGCCGCTCGGTCAGGACGTCGGCCGCCTCCACCCCGTTGAGCACCGGTAGGACGGTGGTCTCCGGGCCCACCAGCGGCGGCATCGCCGCGGCCGCGTCCTCGAGCTGCCACGTCTTCGTGGCCACGATGACCGCGTCGGCCACACCGGCCTCCGCAGGATCGTCGGTGCCTTCGATCGGATCGATCACCACGTCGCCGGCGATGCTCCGGAGCCGGAGGCCGTCCCGGCGCATGGCCCGGAGGTGCTCCCCCCGGGCGATCAGCACGACCTCCTCGCCCGCCTCCGCGAGTCGCGCGCCCAGGTACCCGCCCACGCCGCCGGCGCCGAAGATCGCGAACCGCACCGGGAAGCGTTACTCCCGGCCGAGGAGCCAGAGCAGGAGTGCCTTCTGCGTGTGCAGTCGGTTCTCGGCCTGATCCCACACCGCCGAAGCGGGGCCGTCGATCACCTCGTCGGTGATCTCCTCGCCCCGGTGGGCGGGGAGGCAGTGGAGGACGATCGCGTCGCCGGCGGCCAGCGCGAGCTTGTCCGCGTCGATGCGGTACGGCGTGAACACCAGGACCCGCTCGGCGTGCTCGCGCTCCTGCCCCATCGAGGCCCACACGTCCGTATACAGCACGTCGGCGCCCCGGGCCGCGGCCTCGGGATTGTTGCCCACAGCGATCGAACCCCCGGTCGCCGTGGCGATCTCCTCGGCCCGCTCCACGACCTGCGGGATCGGCTCGAACCCGGTCGGGGTGGCCACCCGGAGATGCATGCCCAGCATGGCCCCACCGAGCAGGAGCGAGTGCGCCACGTTGTTGCCGTCTCCGAGGTAGGCCAGGGTCCGCCCCGCCGGATCGCCTTTCCGTTCGATCACCGTGAGCAGGTCGGCCAGGATCTGGCACGGGTGCTCGTAGTCGGAGAGCGAGTTGATCACCGGCACCGACGCCCCCGCGGCCAGCGCCTCCAGCCGCTCCTGGCCGAACGTCCGGAGGACGATCGCCTGGCAGTACCTCGACAGGACCCGGCCGGTGTCCTCGATCGTCTCGCCCCGGCCCAGCTGGAGCTCCGAGGAGGACAGGGCCAGGGGATGCCCGCCGAGGGAGGCCACGCCGACCTCGAACGAGACCCGGGTCCGGGTGGAGGGCTTCTCGAAGATCAGGGCCACCGCCATCCCGGCGAGCCGGATGGCGTAGTCGGCCGGCGACTGCTTGATCTTCGCGGCGGACTCCAGGAGATGGTGGAGCTCGCGCGGGGTGACGTCGTCGATCGAGAGGAAGTCGCGGTCCACGGGGCCGAGTCTATCCCGGGGCTTCGAGGCGACGCGAACGCGGGTCAGCCGGCGCGGAGCTCCGCGCCGAACTCCCCGCGCAGACGCTCGGCGATAGCCCGGACCCTGTCCTCCACCTCGGGGTCGGTGAGGGTCCGGTCGGGGACCCGGAAGTCCAGCGAGAACGCCAGGCTGCGCTTCCCCTGCGGGAGGGGGGCACCTTCGAACACGTCGAACAACACGCCCCGGTCGAGCAGGTCGCCTCCCGCTTCGGCCAGGGCCGCCCTGACGTCGCCCGCGGGGACCGACGCATCGAGAACGAAGGCCACGTCCCGGTGGACCGGCGGGAACCGCGAGATGTCTCGGTACCGGGGGGCCTCCCCGGCAGCCGCCACCAGCGGCCCCACTCGAAGCTCGAACGCGGCCACCCGCCCGGGGAGGTCGAATCGACGGCTCACCCGCGGATGGAGCTCGCCGACCTCGCCGATCGGCTCCCCGGCGATCGTCACCACGGCGGAGCGTCCCGGGTGCCACGGCGGCCCCGGCACCTCGCCGAGCCCCATCCCAGCGGCGCCGAGGCCATCGACCACGTGCTCCACGAGCCCAGTGGCGTCGAGCACGTCGTGCTCTCGCCGCTCCGCCGGCCATTCCTGCCCTACCGGGCCGGTCAGGAGCGCCGCCACCCGCTCCTCCTCGACCGGGTCGGGATGACCCGCTCGGAACGTCGCGGCGATCTCGAACAGGCGCACCGAGGTGGTGCGCTGGGCCACGTTCCGCTGGGCCGCCCGGAGGAGCCCCGGAAGGAGGCTCGTCTGGAGGCCGGCGTCGTCCGCCGAGATCGGGTTGGCCATCCGGATCGGCTCGCGCCCCGGGACGAAGGGGAGGTCCTCGTCGGCGGCGAACGGGAACGAGTAGGTCTCCCACAGCCCGGCCCCGGCGAGAAGGTCGGCCAGCCGACGGCGCAGGCGCTGCTCGGGCGACAGCCCGCCGGCCTGTCGGATCCCCGGCAGCGTCGAGGGAACCAGTCCGTAGCCGACCGAGCGGCCCACTTCCTCGACCAGGTCCACCTCGCGGGTCACGTCGACCCGGTACGGGGGGATCTCGGCGACGATCCCGCCCGCCTCCTCCCTGGCCGGGATGCGGAGCCGTCCGAGCGCCTCCCGGACCTCGGACGCCGTGAGCTCCACGCCGAGGAGGGCCGAGGCACGCTCGGGGCGGATCGCCACGGTTCGACGGCCCGGGGGCTCCCCCACGTCGACCGATCCGGCGCCTTTCCCGCCGGCCCACTCGGCCAGGAGGGCCGTGGCTCGCGCCGCGGCCTCGGCCACGGCTTCGGGATCGACACCTCGGTCGAACCGCATCGACGCTTCGGTCCGCAGCCCCAGCCGCCGCGACGTCCGGAAGACACCTCTCGGCTCGAACACCGCGGCCTCCAGCAGGATGTCGCGGGTCTCCTCGCTCACCTCCGTGTCGGCGCCGCCGATGACCCCGGCAACCGCCACGGCCCGCTCCCGGTCGGCGATCACCAGATCGTCCTCCGCCAGCCTCCGCTCGACGTCGTCGAGGGTGACCAGCCGCTCCCCCGGCGACGCCCGCCGGACCACGATGCCGGGGCCGGCCAGCCGGTCGAGGTCGAAGGCGTGGAGCGGCTGCCCGAGCTCGAGCATCGCGTAGTTCGTGGCGTCGACGACGTTCCACCGGGGACGCATGCCCGCCGCCGTGAGCCGGACCTGGGCCCGGAGCGGGGACGACCCGGCGGTGACGCCCCGCACCACCGTCGCCAGGTAGCGGGGGCAGCGGTCGGGGTCCGCAACCTCCACGGTCACGCCGATCGGAGCGGGGCCGGCCTCGGATGCGGATATGCCTGGGAGGCGCAGGTCCTCACCGGTCATAGCGGCCACCTCGCGGGCCACCCCGAGGATCGACAGGAGGTCCGCGCGGTTCGCCAGGACCTCGATGTCGAGCACGACCTCGCCGAGGCCGATCGTGGCGGCCGCGTCGGAGCCGGGATCGGCGGCGTCCTCGAGGACGAGGATGCGATCGTGGTCGCCGGAGATCCCGAGCTCCTTCGGCGAGCAGAGCATCCCCTCGGAGGCCACCCCCCGGATCTCACGGCGCTCCAGCGGTGCGTCCACCCCCGGTAGCGTGGCGCCGGGCGGGGCGTACGGCACCAGGTCGCCAGAACCCATGTTCCGGACGCCGACCACGACCTCGCGCTCCTCCGAGCCCGCGTCGACCCGAGCCACGCAGAGCCTGTCAGCGCCGGGGTGGTCCCGCACCTCCAGAACCCTGGCCACGACCACCCCCGACAGCCCCTCCCACGGCCGGACGATCCGGTCCACGGGGAGGCCGTGCATCGTCATGCGCTCCGCCAGGTCCTCGGGAGCGAGCGCGACCGTGACGAACTCGCCGAGCCAGCCGAGGGGAACCCGCACGCCTACGCGCTCCGAGCCAGCTGGGACAGGAACCGCACGTCGCCCTCGTAGAACATCCGGATGTCGGGCACGCCGTGCAGCAGCATCGCCACGCGCTCGATCCCCAGGCCAGCGGCGAAGCCCGAGTACCGTTCGGGATCGATCCCGGTGTTCTCGAACAGCGCGGGGTGGACCATCCCAGCGCCGAGCAGCTCGATCCACCCATTGCCGCACACCCGGCAGCCCCGGCCACCGCACAGGAAGCACGACACGTCCAGACCGGCACCGGGCTCCACGAACGGGAAGTAGTCGGGGTAGATCCGCACGCGCTGGTCGGGCCCGAACATGGCCCGAGCCCACGCTTCGAGCGTCCCCTTCATGTCCGCCAGGGACAGGCCCTCGTCCACCGCGAGGATCTCGACCTGCTGGAAGACCGGGAGGTGCGTCGCGTCGGGTGTGTCCCGTCGGAAACAGCGCCCCGGGATCACCACGTAGATCGGCGGCTCCTGGGCCTCCATCGTCCGGATCTGCACCGGCGACGTGTGGGTCCGCAGGAGCAGGTCGCCGGGCACATCCGGGTACAGCGTGTCCTGGGTGAGCCTGGCCGGATGGTCCGGCGGGAAGTTCAGCGCGTCGAAGTTGTACCACTCGGTCTCGAGCTCCGGACCCTCGCTAACCCGGTAGCCGAGGCTGATGAACGCGTCGACAACGGCGCGCATCGTCGAGGTCAGCGGGTGCAGGCCGCCGGGCGGTGGCCGACGGCCCGGAAGCGTCACGTCGATCCGGTCGGTGAGGGCCACGTCGGCTTCGGCTTCGGCCTCGAGGGCCACCCGGCGGGCGGCCACCGCGGCTCGCAGATCCTCGAACACGCGGTTCACCTCGCGGCCGATCCTGGGGCGATCGGCGAGGTCGATCGTGCCGAGGGAACGCTGCACCTCGGCCACCGGGGACCTCCGGCCCAGCGCGGCAACCTCGGCGGCCCGCAGCTCCTCCAGGCTCGACGCCGTCTCGATGGCCGCAAGTCCTTGGCCGCGAGCCTCTCCCAACCGCTCCATGGCCTGCACGTCATTCATGGGGGGCTAGTGTACGGAAACGTGGCCGGCCCCCTGCACATCACCACGACGATCGACATCCGCCGGCCCGCCGAGGTCGTGTGGCCGTGGCTCGTCGACTGGGAAGGGCTGCCGCGGTGGATGCGGGAGATGCGCCAGGTCCGCGTGCTCGGTGATCGTCGGGAGGGCGCGGGCATGCGAGCCGTGGCCACCATCCGGCTGGGCGCCGTCACCACAACCGACCCCATCGTGGTCACCCGGTGGGAGCCTCCGGCCGTCCTGGAGATCGATCACCTCGGATGGGTGAAGGGTCACGGCTATATGGAGCTCTCCCCGACGGAGGACGGCACGCTCCTGTTCTGGCGCGAGTCACTCGTCCCTCCGTGGGGGATCCCCGGACGGCTCGGCCTGCGACTGTACCGTCCCCTGCTGGCCAGGACGTTCGCCCGGGACCTGCAGCGTCTCCGCGAGCTGGTCGAGGCCTAGGACGGCAGGGTCAGCCGGAATCGCACCCCGTCCCCGCCCTCGGCGTCCAACGAGCCGCCCAGCGCGAGGGCGATCCGGCGGGCCACGTGAAGCCCGATCCGGGACCCCTCCTCGCCGGGGCCGGCGAACATCCGCTGCGCCTCGACGTCGTCCGGCCCCTCGCCCTGCCGGCGGACCTCGATCACCGCAGCCCCGTCTTCGGCTCGGGCCTCGATCCGGATCGAGCCCTCCTGCCCGAACCACATCGCCCCATCGCACAGCGCCAGGAGGAGGGCCTGGACCCGCTCGCGGTCGACGGCCACCGGGGCGTCGCCCTCGACCTCGACGTCGGGATAGTCGTGGCTCCGCCGGAACAGGTCGGCGATCCACGCCAGCGAGTCCGCGGCGGGGCGCGGCTCCGAGGTTCGGGTGACACGGCCCTGTTCGATGCGAGCGGCGTCCACCATGAGCCCGATCATCGACGAGACCCGTTCGATGTCGAGGAGCATCCCCTCGACCATGCCGTGGCGGGCCGGATCCTGGAATCGGTCCCACCGGTCCACCAGCGTCGAGGCGAACCCCTTCAGCGCAGTGAGCGGGAGCCGGACGTCGTGCACCGAACCGGAGATGACGGCGGCCAGGTCGCTCCCGCGGGAGCGTCCGCCCGTCGCCGACAAGAACAGGAGGATGGCCGCCGCCGCGGCCAGGTTGAGGGATTCTGCCCGTCCCAGGATGGGCACCCGGACGGAGCCGTCGGCCATCGCCCGGATCTCGGCGGGCAGGCCCCAGGCTTCGTTGCCGAGGAGGAGCGCGGTGTAGCCGGACAGGTCCGCTTGGGCCGCCTCGAGCTCGCCGTCCGCGGCCGCGGCCAGGATCGTGGCCCCCGCATCTCGCAGCTCCTCCACCGCCGCCGCGGCCTGGACCTCTCGGACGATCGGCACGTGGAACAGCGACCCCGCCGAGGACCGAACGGCCTTGGCGTTGTAGGCGTCGACCGAATCGGTGGTGAACACCACCCCGGCGGCGCCGAAAGCGTCGGCCGAGCGGAGGACGGTCCCGGCGTTGCCGGGGTCGCGGACCGAGCAGAGGACCGGAACCGTTCCGGGCCCGAGGTCGGAAAGCGGAACGTCCATGTAGCCGGCCACGGCAACGATGCCCTGCGGGGTGACGGCCGATGTCAGGTGGGCCATAACGGCCTCAGACACCGCTTCGACCTCGAGGCCCGCCGCCCGGGCCGCCTCGACGACCTGGGGGACCCGGCCGGTCGAGCCCGGGACGTGGAAGATCTGCTCCGCCGCGCCGGTGGCGACGGCCTCCGCCGCGGCTTGAGCCCCCTCGACGAGGAAGCGCCTTCGCTTGTCGCGGAGCCCCCGCTTGGCGAGCTTGGCGGCGTCGGCGACCTTGGGGTTCTTCGTGCTGGTGATCGGGGGGCGTGCCCCCGGGGAGGTCACGCGCCCAGACCCTGGCGAGCCACCTCGGCCAGTGCCGCGAACCCCTTGGGATCCCGCGCCGCGATGTCGGCCAGGACCTTCCGGTCGAGGTCGAGCTCGGCGCTCCGCAGCCCCCGCATGAACGAGGAGTACGACAGCCCGTTCCGCCGCGCCGCGGCGCCGATCCGGGTGATCCACAGCCGCCGGAACTCCCGCTTCTTGGCCCGACGGTCGCGGTAGGCGTACTGGCCCGAGTGCAGCAGCTGCTCGCGAGCCACGCGGAACCGTCGAGAGCGCGCCCCCCGGTACCCCTTGGCCCGCTCGAGCACCTCCCGGCGCTTCTTCCGGGCGTGGACGCCGCGCTTCACCCTGGGCACGCTACCGCCTCCCCAGGAGCCGGAGAACGGTGGAGCGCTCCTCGCGAACCTCGCCGGTCCGGGTCAGTCGCCGCTTCCGGCTGGACCCCTTCTTCCCGAGGTTGTGATTGCGGTTCGCCCCTCGGTGGAGGACCTTGCCCTTCCTGGTCACCCGGAACCGCTTGGCGGCCCCACGGTGCGTCTTCCGCTTCACGCTCGCTCCTTCTGCTCGGTCGCCGACGCGGCTTGCGGCCCGCGCGGGGCCGGCTTCCTGGTCGGCGCCAGGACCATGACCATGTTCCGGCCGTCCAGCTTCGACGGCTGCTCCACGGTGGCCAGGCCGTCCAGGTCCTCCACGAGCCGGTCGAGGATCCGCTGCCCCAGCTCGGTGTGGGCCATCTCCCTTCCTCGGAACATGATCGTCACCTTCACCCGCGCCCCGGCCTCGAGGAACCGGACCACGTGTCCCTTCTTCGTCTCGTAATCGTGTCGGTCGATCTTGGGCCGGAACTTGATCTCCTTGACCTCGATCCGGGCCTGCTTCTTGCGGGCCTCCTTCTGTCGCATCGCCCGCTCGTACTTGTACTTCCCGTAGTCCATGATCCGGGCCACCGGCGGGTTCGCCTGTGGCGCCACCTCGACCAGATCGAGGTCCGCGATGCGGGCTCGCTCTAGCGCGTCCTGGACCGAGACGATCCCGATCTGGGCGCCGTCCGCCCCGACCAGCCGAACCTGCGGCGCCCGGATGCGTTCGTTGATGCGAGGCTCAACCGAGACTCGGCATCACCTCCGGGGAAGGCGTGGGCGGGAACTCACCAGCGTGGGTGGCGGACGATCATTCGCAACCGTAGTATACGAGCCCTGGTCGCACCTACTGGATCGGGCGGACGTTGGCCGCCTGCTGACCCTTCGGCCCGTCGACGATGTCGAACTCGACCTCCTGGCCCTCGGAGAGCGTCTTGTAGCCGTCACCCTCAATCGCCGAGAAGTGCACGAATACGTCGTCACCGTCGGGGCGGGCGATGAAGCCATACCCCTTCTCGTTGCTGAACCACTTGACCGTTCCCTGGGCCAACCCCGTTACCTCCTTGCGCTCGGCCCACCGATACAGTCGGGGAGCCTAGCACACCAGGTCCAGGCCGCATAGACCGGACTCCGCCGGACGGCCCACCCCTCCGCCGAACACCCGACTGGACACGGCAACCGGATGGCCGCACCCTCGTCAGGCCATGAGTGCCCGCGAGATCGCTCGCAGGCAGGCATCCCCCCCGACCGGACGGGAGCCCGGCGTTCCCGCAAGTCGGATGGATGCCTGGCGCAGACTGCAAGGCCCGGGACGGATCTGGGCCGGGCTCGTTGTGGGTGCCCTCCTGGTCGGCTCCGCCTTCCTCATGTACGCGATGGAGGGCCCGCCCACGCCGTGGGTGCACCTGCTCTACGTGCCGATCATCCTGGCCGCGGTGGTGTTCAAGACCACCGGCGGCGTCGTGGTGGGGTTGCTGGCCGGTCTTGTGGCCGGGGTGTGGATCCCCGGCTCCACCCAGTCGGCGACGGACTGGGTGGTGCTGAGCAGCTTCTTCGTATTCATCGGCGGGTTCCTGGGAGCCACCCAGGAGCTGCTGGAGCGGCGGTTCCGGCAGAACGAGGACCTGATCAAGAAGGTGGCCACGATCCACGCCAGGACGCTGTCGACGTTCGCCTCAACGGTCGAGCTCCGGGACGAGCCCACCGGCGGCCACTCGTCACGAGTGGCCCACAATGCCCGGGTGATGGGCCTGGCCCTGGACCTGGAGCCGGATGACCTCCGGGCCGTGTACTGGGCCGGGCTTCTGCACGACCTCGGCAAGATCGGGATCCCCGAACGCATCCTGCAGAAGCCGGGGCGCCTGAACGACGAGGAGACGAAGAACATGCGCCGGCACTCCGACATGGGCGCGGACCTCCTCCTCTCCGTCTCGCCAGAGCTCCGCCAGATCGCCGAGGGCATCCGGGCCCACCACGAGCGGTGGGACGGCAGCGGCTATCCGCGCGGCCTGGCCGGCGAGCACATCTCCCGCGTTGGCCGGATCGTGTCGGTCGTCGACGTGTTCGAGGCTCTCACGTGCAAGCGCCCCTACCGGGACCCGCAGCCCGTGCAGGAGGTGCTGGCGTTCCTCCGGGACAAGTCGGGATGGTGGTTCGACCCGACGCTGGTTCAGCTCCTCGAGGACCTCTACTGGAAAGGCCAGATCTACACGGTCGACGCGTTGCACGCGCCGCCGCCGGTGGAGGAGCCCGCCGCGGTCCTCCCGGTCGGCGAGGCCGAGGAGGCCATCCTCCGCAACCTGGCCGGCACCACCGACTACCAGCTTGGCTCGAGCGGTCGCCCGTAGTCGTCCTGCAGGCGGAACGTGTCGTCCTCGGTCGTGTAGCCGTGGGCGATCTCCAGGACACGCCCGCGCCGCTCGCCGGTGTTCGTGATGCGATGCGGCTCCTCGGCCCGAACCACGAACTCCTCGCCGGTCCTGGCGTCGACCACCCGATTGCCGACCTGGATCCGCAGCCCGTCGTCGAGCACGACCCACATCTCGTCGCGGAGCTGGTGGTAGTGCTCGCTGGTCGTCTGCCCCGGCTCGATCGTGAT
This sequence comes from uncultured Actinomycetes bacterium, assembly GCA_937890785.1. GTDB lineage: Bacteria > Actinomycetota > UBA4738 > UBA4738 > CALAEC01 > CALAEC01. Next base: position 13,026 of record CALAEC010000043.1, on the reverse strand, counting down.
GATCCGGACCGAGGATGGCTGGTTGAGCGCGTAGGTCGCCACCTTGCCCCACGGCTTCTCCACGATCATGGCGCTCCCTTCGGCAGCTCGTCGAGGAGGCCGGCCATCTCCACCGCCGCGGTGGCCGCCTCCCATCCCTTGTTCCCATGGTCACCGCCGGCGCGGTCGAGGGCCTGAGCCAACGTGTCGGTGGTGAGCACGCCGAACACGCACGGCACACCGGTATCCAGGCCCACGCGCTGGATCCCGCGAGCGCACGCCCCGGCCACGTAGTCGAAGTGCGCGGTCTCGCCGCGGATGACCGCGCCCAGACAGACGACCGCATCGAACCCGTCGGTCTCGGCCAGCCGCTTGGCCACCAGCGGCAGCTCGAAGGCACCCGGCGTCCACGCCACCTCGACGTCATCGTCGGCCACACCGTGGTGTCGGAACGCCGCCAGCGCGCCGTCGAGCAGCTTCGAGGTGATGACGTCGTTGAACCGACTCACCGCGACGGCGAACCGACGGCCCCGTGCCGCCCGCGATCCCTCGTGCACGATCGGGCTCACGAGCCGCCCCCGCCCGGCTCGAGGTTCTCCAGCAGGTGGCCGAGCTTCTCCCGCTTTGCCCGGAGGTACGCGATGTTGTGCTCGGTCGGGGTGGTCTCGAGCGGAACCCGCTCGACGATCGACAGCCCGTATCCCTCGAGGCCGGCCCGCTTGGTGGGGTTGTTCGTCAACAGCCGCATCGTGCGGACGCCGAGCTCGTACAGGATCTGCGCGCCGATCCCGTAGTCACGCGGATCCGGCTCGAACCCCAGCGCCTGGTTCGCCTCGACGGTGTCGGCTCCCTGTTCCTGGAGCCGGTAGGCCCTGAGCTTGTGGGTCAGGCCGATGGCCCGCCCCTCGTGGCCCCGGATGTACAGCACCACCCCCCGCCCGGCGGCGCCGATCTTGCCGAGGGCGTCGTCGAGCTGTGTCCCGCAGTCGCACCGCAGCGAGTGAAACACGTCGCCGGTCAGGCACTCGGAGTGCACCCGCACCAGGATGTCCCGGCCGTTCCCCACGTCGCCGAGCACCATGGCCACGTGCACGCGGCCGTCGACCGAGCTCTCGAACGCCACCGCCTGGAACCGGCCGTAGATCGTGGGGATCCAGGCGTCGGCGACCCGGCGCACCAGCCGCTCCCCGCGGCGGCGGTACTCGATCAGGTCCGAGATCGAGACGATCCGGAGCCCGTGCGCGGCGGCGAACCGCGTCAGCTGGGGCAGGCGGGCCATCGTGCCGTCCTCGTTGACGATCTCCCCCAGGGCCCCGGCTGGATGGAGGCCGGCCAGCCGGGCCAGGTCCACCGCCGCTTCGGTGTGGCCGGCGCGCTTGAGGACACCGCCCTCGCAGTAGCGCAGCGGGAAGATGTGGCCGGGGCGCACCAGGTCCCTCGGCGTCGTCCCGGGGTCCACGATGGCCCGGATCGTGGCAGCCCGGTCGGAGGCCGAGATCCCCGTGGTGGTCCCCTTCAGCGCGTCGACCGAGACTGTGAAGGCCGTCCGCTGCAGGTCGGTGGCGTCGGCCACCATCAGTGGGATCTCCAGCTCGTCGAGCCGCTCCCCCACGATCGGCATGCAGATCACGCCGCTGGTGTGGCGGACCATGAACGCGATCCGCTCCGGGGTCACCAGCTCGGCGGCCATGATCAGGTCACCCTCGTTCTCCCGGTCCTCGTCGTCGACGACGATCACCATCCGGCCCTTCCGGATGTCCTCGATGGCGTCCTCGATCGTGTCGAAGGGGGAGGAACCGCGCGTCGCGTGCAGGGCCGGCTCGCTCATCCTCGAATCCCCGCCAGGGCCTCGATGTACTTGGCCATCACGTCGACCTCGAGGTTGACCCGGTCGCCCGGGGCCAACCCTCCCAGTGTGGTGACGTCCCTCGTGTGTGGGACCAGGACCACCGTGAACGTGCCGTCCCGAACCGCCGCGACCGTGAGGCTGACGCCGTCCACCGCCACCGAGCCCTTGCCCACCACGTACCGGCCCAGGCCGTCGGCGGGGCGGACCCGGACCGTTGCCCCATCGCCGTCCACGGCCTCCACCGTGGCCACGCCGTCGACGTGGCCCTGAACCAGGTGGCCACCGAGGCGGGTGGCCAGGGTCACCGGGCGCTCCAGGTTCACCGCGTCGCCGGGCCGGAGCGCCCCCAGCGTGGTACGGGCCATGCTCTCCTCGCTCAGGTCGAACGCCAGGGCGTCATCGAGGCGATCCACGACCGTCAGGCACACTCCGCTCACGGCGATCGAGCTCCCGACCTCGGCGTCGGCCGACACCGTCCGGCACTCGACGACCAGCCGACGGCCGGCCTCCCGAACCCGACCTCGCTCCTCAACGATCCCGGTGAACACGTGCCACCACCTTGATGTCGGGACCGACCCGCACGACCTCGTCGAGGTCGAGCCTGAACGGCGCGGCGATCGTGGGGATCCCCCCACCCATGAGCACGCTGGGTGCGTCCTGGCCGCCGACCAGGATCGGAGCGAAGAACAGGACGACCTCGTCGACGAGCTCCCCGCGGACCGCTTCCCACGCCAGCGTGGGGCCGCCCTCCAGCAGCACTCGCTGGACGTCGCGCTTGCCGAGCTCGCGGAGGAGGTCCTCGAGCGGGATCAGCGCCGAGCCGGCATCGTCGAGCACAAGGACCTCGGCCCCGGCTGCCCGCCACGCGTCGCGCCGCCACGCCGGCGCGCCCTCGGTCGTCGCGACCAGGGTCGGAGCGGGGCCCTCCGAGAACACCCGATGGCTCTCGGGGACGATCCCTCGTCCGTCCACCACGACCCTGAGGGTCGGGCGGCCCTGATACGCGGGGTCCCGAACGGTCAGCGAGGGGTCGTCGCGGAAGGCCGTCCCGGCCCCGACCATGATGGCGTCGGCGGCCGCACGCATCCGGTGCACCTCGGCCCTGGCCTCCTCGCCCGTGATCCATCGCGAGGTGCCGTCACGGGCCGCCACCTTCCCGTCGAGCGAGGCCGCCATCTTCAGCGTGACGTGTGGGAGGCCCGTGCGGAGATGCTTGAGGAAGGCCGCGTTCAGCACCTCCGCCCGGTTCGCCATCAGGCCGACCGAGACCTCGACGCCCGCCAGCCGGAGGGCGGCCAGGCCCCGACCGTCCACCGCCTGGTTCGGGTCGGTCATGGCCGCCACGACCCGGGTCACGCCCGCCTCGATCACGCGGGGTGCGCACGGCGGCGTCCGCCCGTAGTGGGCACAGGGCTCCAGGGTCACGTACAGGGTCGAGCCGCGGGCGCGATCGCCGGCTTCCTCGAGGGCCACCACCTCGGCGTGGGGACGCCCCGGGCCCTCGTGCCAGCCCTCGCCCACGACCTCGCCGTCGCGGACGAGCACTGCGCCGACCAGGGGGTTGGGAGAGACGAGCCCGGTGCCCCGGGCCGCCAGGTCCAGCGCCCTCCGCATGTACCGGTCGTCCACCACGACCCTTTCCCGGGGCGGCGGAGGGCGACGCTGCGGCCGGGCGTGCGCCGGCCGCTCGCCTCCTCCCTTCCGGACTGTGACCGTCGGTCCCGGAATTCCACCGGGTCAACCCCTGGATGGCGTCCAGGGGGTCGCGGACTCTCACCGCCGGTGGGGAGTTCCACCCCGCCCCGAAGACGAGCTTCTAGCCCTCAGTATAGGTCGGTTCGGAGCCGGTGCGCTGGCTGCCGCGGCCACGGCGGTCGAAGGCGAACCCGGACCCGGGCGCCCGCTTGACGTACTCCTTCAGCTCCGTGGCCACGGTCACCGCCTCGCCGGGATGGGAGAACCGGCGCCGATCCGAGGTCGCCACGCCGATCGAGATCGACAGCGGAGGGAACTGCTCGATGCGGCCCTGGCGGTTCTGGACCTCGATGTGTCCCCGCCCACGGTCTCCCTCGTCGTAGAGGAGTGGGATCTCGCTGTCCAGGCTCGCGATGATCCGGGTGCACAGCGCCTCCGCGAGCTCGATCGGGCTGACCAGCACGAAGTCGTCGCCGCCCAGGTGGCCGACGAAGACCGACGTGCCGCCGATCTCCACGGCCACGTCCTGGACGATCCGGCCGACCGACCGGAGCGCCTCATCGCCCCGCAGGAAGCCGTAGTGGTCGTTGTACGCCTTGAAGTTGTCGAGGTCGGCGTAGAGGAGAGCGAACGCCTCGCCGGCGTCGATCCGCCGCTGCAGCTCCTGCTGGATCCGGGCGTTGCCGGGAAGTCCGGTCAGTGGGGACATGGCCCGCATCTCCCGGGCCCGTCGAAGCGTGCCCTTGACCCGGGCCACCAGCTCGATCGGGTCGAACGGCTTGATGATGTAGTCGTCGGCCCCCGTGGTGATCCCCAGGACCTTGTCCGCGGTGAGCGCCTTCGCCGTCAGCATGATGATCGACACGTTGGCCGTGCGCGGGTCCGACCGGAGCCGGTCCACGACCTGGAAGCCGTCCATCCGTGGCATCATCACGTCGACGAGCACCAGGTCCGGCAACACCTCCCGGGCCCGCTCCAGGGCCTCGACCCCGTCGGAGGCCAGGTGGACCTCGAATCCCTGGGTGCGCAGGTTCACCTCGATGAACCGGGCGATGTCCGGGTCGTCGTCGACCACAAGGACACGGTCGCTCACGGCCGATGGCTCCGGGCCAGCTCGGCCAGGCGGGCCGCCGCCTCCGCCGGATCGTCCGCCTTGAAGATCGACGATGCCGCCGCCAGCACGGTGGCCCCGGCCGCCAGGCACTTCGGGGCGCTCTCCTCGTCGATGCCGCCATCCACGACCACGTCGACCTCGAGCCCCCGGCGATCGATCTCCCGGCGTACCGCCTCGATCTTGGGAAGGCTGGACTCCTGGAACGGTTGCCCCGCCCACCCGGTCCGAGCCAGGGTCATCACGATCACGTTGTCCAGCTCCTCGAGATGAGGGAACACCGACTCGATCGGCGTCTCGGGGTTGACGGCGATGCCGGGGCGCATCTTGAGATCGCCGGCCCTCCGCACCGCCGCGGCAGGCTCGGCGGCCGCCTCGATGTGGAAGGTCACCAGGTCCGTGCCCGCCTCGGCGAAGTCCTCGAACAGCGCCTCGGGACGCTCCACCATCAGGTGGGCGTGCAGGGTTCGATCGGTCACCGGTCGGAGAGACTGCACCACCACCGGCCCGATCGTGAGGGGTGGGACGAAGTGGGCGTCCATCACATCCACATGGATGATGTCGGCATGGGGTTCGACCGCCTTGATCTGCTCGCCGAGGCGGGCGAAGTCGGCTGACAGGATCGAAGCGGCGACCCGACGCATCCGGCGGATTCTCGCCCCGCGGCCGCTCCCGGCGCTAGTCAGCTCGGCGGAACCGGGCCACGAACATCGCGTCGGTCCCGTGCCGGTGCGGCCACAGTCGCGCTCGAGTGATCGAGGACCCGTCGGGGCCGGCGAACGGATCGGGCCGCAGGTACGGGGCCTTGCCCAGAAGAGCGTCGCACGCCGCGTCGGTCTCGGCCCGGGGGAACGTGCACACCGAGTACACCATGATGCCGCCCGGTGCCAGGAGCGAGGCGGCGCCGACGGCGATCCGGACCTGGAGCCGGGCCAGCCGGGAGAGGTCCGTGCGCCGAGGCCGCCACAGGAGCTCGGGCCGGCGCCGAGCCGCCCCGATGCCGGTGCACGGCGCGTCCACCAGGATCCGGTCGAACCCTTCGCGCAGCGCCGGGCGGGCCGCATCCTGGGCCACCAGCCGGGCCGTCACGCCGAGCCGGTCGGCCGTGCGACGGACCAGGCCGAGGCGCCGGGGCGAGACGTCGGCAGCGACAACCGATCCGGCGCGGCAGGCGATGTCGGTGGCCTTCCCGCCCGGGCCGGCGCACGCGTCGAGCACCCGGTTGCCCGGCTCGGGCTCGAGGACGTCGACCACCCACGCCGAGGCTTCGTCCTGCACCGTGAACCACCCTTCCGCGAACCCGGGGAGCTCCGAGGGCCGGCCGCCGTGCAGACGCAGCGTGCCGGGATGGAGCGCGCCCAGCTGTGGCTCGAGCCCGGCATCCACGAGCCGCCGGGCCAGACGCTCGGGCGTGGTCCGGCAGGTGTTCGTGCGGAGCGGGAGCGGCGCCGGCGAGGCCAGCGCAGCGGCGGCCTCCTCGGCCTCCTCGCCGAGGAGCCGACGGAGCTCCGCCACGGCCCAGGGCGCCAGCCCCGTCCTGACCGCCATAGCAGCGTCGTCGGCCCCCGAGGGCGGCTCGGGACGGTCGGCGGTCAGTCGGCGGAGGACGGCATTGACGAAGCCGCGCTGTCGCAAGGGCACCAGGGCGACCGTCTCGGTCACCGCCGCGTGGGCCGGGATCCGGGTATGGAGCAGCTGGTACGCACCGAGGCGAAGGGCGGCCCGGGCGGAGGCCGGCGCCCGCTCCAGCGGCCGCCGCACCAGGTCGGAGAGGGCCCGGTCGATCGGGACCAGCCGGCGGAGCGTGCCGTAGGTGAGCTCGGTGGCCAGGGCCCGCTCGCGCCCGGCCAGACCGGCCCGGTCGAGGAGCGATGGCAGGAGGAGGTTCGAGAACGCCTCGCCGTCGGCGACCCGGCGAACCGCCTCGGCGGCGACCCCCCTAGCCGAACCGCTCACCGGGCTCCGGACGCCGCCCCCGGGCGAAGGCGGCGCCATCCATCGGCTTCCGGCCCTCGGGGACGACCAGGTCCAGGGCGACCGCCCCCCTCCCCGCGGCGACCAGGGGGCCGTCCGGCTCGACGACGGTGCCTGGCGGGCCACTCCCGGCGACGGCCGTCGCGCGCAGGACCTTCACCACCCGGTCGCGGAACCGCGTTCTCGCGCCAGGCTCGGGAGCCAGGGCTCGCACCCGCCGGACCACGGCCTCGGCCGGGTCCGACCAGTCGATCCACTCCTCCTCCGGCTTCAGCTTCGGCGCGACGGTGGCGGCGCCGTGGTCCTGCGGGCGCTCCTGGAGCGTCCCGGCGGCCAGCCCGTCCAGCGTCTCGACCAGGAGCCTCCCGCCGAGCCATGCCAGCCGCTCCCCCAGCGAGCCGGCATCGTCCTCCGGCTGGATCGGCTCCTCCGCCTGAAGGAGGATCGGCCCCGTGTCCATCCCCTCGTCCATCCGGATCGTGGTCACCCCGGTCGTGTCGAACCCCTGGAGGATGGCCCGGCGGACCGGCTCGGCGCCCCGGAGGACCGGGAGCAGGGAGAAGTGCACGTTGACCGGGGCCACCGTGGGGAGGGCCAGCACCTCGGCAGGCAGGATCTCCCCGTAGGCCACCACGGCGAGCACCTCCGGCGCCGCGCCCCGCAGCGCCTCTAGTCCCTCCCCGTGTTTCACGGTGGGGGCTTCGACCAAGCGAAGCTCGAGGCCGCGCGCGGCCTCGGCCACGGCGGTGGGGCGGGGCCGCCCCCCGCGCCCGGCCGGTCGGGGATCCCTGGTGATCACCGCGACGACCTCATGCCGGGACGTCGCCAGGGCCTGCAGCGAGGGCACCGACCACGGGGCGTTGCCCAGAAAGGCCGCCCGCACGGACTCTCAGAGCGCGCGGTTGGGGTCGTGGGCAACCGGCTGGAGACCCAGGGTCTGGTCGCGGATGGCCGACAGGGCCTCGGTCCGATGCTCGGCGTCGAGCCGGTCGAGGAACAGCACGCCGGCGAGGTGGTCGACCTCGTGCTGCAGCACCCGGGCCAGGAGCTCCTCGGCCTCGATCGTGACCGCGTTTCCGTCGAGATCGAAGCCCTCAGCCCACACCCTGGCCGCGCGGCGGACCGGATAGTACAGGCCCGGGATCGACAGGCAACCCTCCTCCTCGATCTGCTCGCCCCATTCGTCGCGGAGGACGGGGTTCGCCAGCGCCCGAGAGCCTTGCTCGTCTTGGAGATCGAACACGATCAGCCGGAGCGACCGGCCGACCTGGGGGGCGGCCAGGCCGACACCTGGCGCGTCGTGCATCGTCTCGACCATGTCGTCGGCAAGTCGGCGCAGGGCGTCGTCGAACGACTCGACCGGCCGGGCCGGCTCCCGGAGCACCGGGTCCCCGAACGTCCTGATCGGCATCACGCTCACAGCTGCGGTTCGGCCTCCACCCTGGTGACGATCCCCTCCCCCACCCACGCCACGACGCGCTCTCGGAACCTGCGAACGGCGTCGGGGTCGATCGTGATCAAGGATACCGTCTCCCCACCGACGCTCGACTGGAGGAGGTGCACGGGGCGGAGCGACGCCAGGGCATCGGCCGATGCGGCGGTGCCCACCACCCGGTATACCGGGTGGGCCGGTGGGAATCCGGCCGCTCGACGGCGCGCCCGCTCGGCCCGGTGCAGGACCTCGGGGTCCCATCGGATCAGCGCCTGGATCGCCGGATCGCCGGAATCCCGGGTCTGGACGAGCACCCGGTGGCCCCGACCCCTCGGGCCTGCCCACCGCGCAGCCTCCATCCACGTGGCCAGCGCCTGGTCCGGGGCCGACAGCCCCTCCCGCCGCCGGGCCCGATCCGGATCCAGGATCGCCACCAGCTGCACCGCCTGCGTGGAGCCGAAGTCCTTCACCGCCGCGGCGGAGCCGACGATGACCCGTCCGGGCTTCGGCGGGAGCGCGTCGCCCCCGGACTCGACTCGGGTGACGGGGAGCCCGGTCACGTGCCGGGCCCACTCCTCCACGCGTTCGGTTCCGCCCCGCTCGACCGCGAACCGCTCAGAGCCGCAGGTCGGACAGACCGCCGCCGCGCGGCAGACCGCGCACGACGCCCGACCCTCCCGGAGGACCACCGGGCCCACACACCGGGCGCACCTGGCGGGCTCGCTGCACCGCCGGCAGGACCGGGCCACCCCGTAGCCGAGCCGGGACACCAGGAGGAACGCGCCATCGGCGTCACGCAGCAGCCGGGCCAGTCGCGGCGACCGGTCCTCCCGCTCCGGGGGCGTGGTCTCCACCAGCGGCGAGGCGGCCCGTTCCTCGGCCCGGGACGGCCGCACCGCCGCCATCGATCCGCGCTCAACCAGTGTGGCGGTCTCGGTCGAAGTGGACAGGCCGGCAACGACGCACACCGCGCCCTGGATGCCGGCCCGGGCCAGGGCGACCTCCCGAACGTGGTGGCGTGGGGCTCGCTCCTCTCGGTGGCCGGGATGAGCGTCGCGATGGACCCAGATCAGGCCGAGGTTCTCGAGCGGAGCGAACACCGCCGACCTCGTGCCGACCACGACGTCGAAGCGGCCCGCCAGCATGTCCAGCCAGGCTCGGTACCGCTCCCTCGGCTCCCCCCCGATGTACAGCATCGCGGCGTCACCGGCCGCATCGGCCACCGCCCGCGCCGTGGCCGGAAGCGGTTCCGCCTCGGGCACGACCACCACGGCCCGGCGCCGCCCGCGCAGGCAGGCCCACACCGCCTCGAGGCACACGTCGGCCTCGTCATCGGGGAGTGGACGGACGGCGAACGCCCCGGACCCCTCGGCGCACGCCCGCAGGAGCTCGGGACCACCGCGGTACCGCTCGAGCTTCCTGGCCACTACCGGCTCAATCGCTCGGCTCGAGCGCTCCCCCGCCGGCGCGGTCTCCTCGGAGGCCACGCGAGGCGGCGGCATCGCGCCGATGGCCAGCGACAGCGGGACCACATATCGCTCGGCCATCCACCGGCCCAGCCCGAGCAGGTGGTCGTCCAGGATCGGCACCCTCGACAGCACCCGCCTGATCGGAAGAACACGCGCCGGGCGCTCGGCCGCCGGCCCGAGGACCCACCCGCGCACCGTTCGCCCGTGGAACGAGACCGACACCCGGAGGCCGGTTCCGGGCGCGTGCTCCTCGGGCAGGAGATAGGTGAAGGGGCGATCGAGCTCGAGGCGGGGGACGTCGACGGCGACGTCGACCGGGACGCCGCCCGGCTCAGGCGAGGGCCCGGCGGAGGTCCTCGGCGCGGTCGGTCTCCTCCCAGGGGAAGCCCTTTCGGCCGAAGTGCCCGTAGCAGGCGGTCTCCCCGTAGATGGGCCGGCGGAGATCCAGCGCCTCGATGATGGCCGCCGGCCGGAAGTCGAAGACCTCGGTGAGCGTCGCCCCCAGCCGGGCCGGGTCGACCTCTTCGGTGCCGAAGGTCTCGACGACGAACGAGACCGGGTGCGCCTTGCCGATCGCGTAGGCCACCTGGAGCTGAAGCCGTTCGGCCAGGCCCGCCGCCACCACGTTCTTAGCCGCGTACCGGGCCATGTAGGCCGCGGAACGGTCGACCTTGGTGGCGTCCTTCCCGCTGAAGCAGCCGCCGCCGTGCGGAGCCATTCCCCCGTACGAATCGACCATGATCTTCCGCCCGGTCAGCCCGGTGTCGGCCTTCGGGCCGCCGACCTCGAAGGTGCCGGTCGGGTTGATGATCGGCCTCCAACCTTCGTGCTCAACTCCGAACTCCACCAGCACGGGCTCGATCACGTGCTCCTTCAGGTCGGGCTCCAGCAGCGAGTCACGATCGACGTTCGGGGCGTGCTGAGCTGAGATCACCACGGTGTCGACCTGGACCGGCCGGCCGTCCTCGTACTCGATCGTGACCTGGCTCTTGCCGTCGGGACGGAGGTACGGGATCACGCCGGCTTTGCGGACATCGGCAAGGCGCTTCGCCAGGGCGTGGGCCATGGCGATCGGCATCGGCATCAGCTGTTCGGTCTCCCGTGAGGCGTAGCCGAACATCATCCCCTGGTCACCGGCCCCCACCCGATCGAGGGGGTCGCGCGAGCCCTTGTCACGCTCCTCCTCGGCGTGATCGACGCCCGCGGCGATGTCGGGCGACTGGTCCTGGATCGAGGTCGCCACGCCGCAGGTGTCCCCGTCGATGCCGAACCGCGAATCCGTGTATCCGATGTCGGTGATGGTTCGCCGGACCACCGCCGGGATGTCCACGTACGTCTCGGTGCTGATCTCGCCGGCGACGACGACCAGACCGGTGGTCACGAGCGTCTCGCAGGCCACTCGGCCGTTCGGGTCGTCGGCCAGGATCGCGTCGAGAACCGAGTCCGAGATCTGGTCGGCGATCTTGTCCGGATGCCCCTCCGTGACGGACTCCGACGTGAACGAGAACGAGCGCGCGGCCATGGCCCGGAAGGCTACCTAGCACGCAAGTCGGGAACCCGCTGTCACACGGTGCGGCGGTAGCGAACCTCCTCCGGGCCGAGCGCACTCGTCCGCGTCTCGCCGCTCGCCACCCAGCGCGTTCGTTCGTAGAAGCGGCGAGCACGTGCGTTGGCCGCACCGACCCAGAGGGTCGCTTCAGAGGCACCAGAGTTGCGAATCGCATCCACCGCTTCCGTCATCAGAGCGGCGGCCACGCCCGTACCCCAGGCTTCCGGAACGACATAGAGGTCGCGAAGCTCGGATCCCACGCGTACGGCGACCCCCAGCGTCGTCCCATCCCTCTCGGCAATCCACGCACCGACGTCCGGGGGCGGTTGGGCGAAGCCGGCCCGAAAGCGCTCCACGCGATCGTCGAACGGGGCAAGCTCCGCCAGTCTCTTGCCGACGATCGGGCTGAGCGCCGCGTCCCACGCCGCTTCGTGCGCGCGAACGAACTCCTCGGCATCTTCGGCGCGGGCGTCTCGGACGACGAGTGTCGAGATCAACGGGGGACTCGATCCTATGCGTGTCGGGTTCGAGATGCCGGGCGAGGCAAGCCTCGCCTACTCGGTCGTGGGCTCGCGGCGCATGAGCTGCTGCACGAGATCGGTCAGCGACGTGCCCTGGAGCACCGCGCAGACGCCCTCGGTGATCGGCATCTCGACGCCGACCCGGTGCGCGACGTCGCGGAGCACGGGAGCGGTCGTCAAGCCCTCCACGACCATGCCGATCTCCGCGACCGCCTCCTCGGCCGACGCGCCCTGGGCGATGAGCTCGCCGGCGCGTCGGTTCCGTCCCGTCGGCGCCCAGCAGGTCACGATGAGGTCGCCCATGCCGGCGAGGCCGGCAAACGTGTCCGGCCGCGCGCCGGCCGCATCGGCGAAGCGGCCCATCTCGGCGAGCCCACGTGCGACCAGAGCGGCCTTGGCGTTGTCGCCGAGCCGGAGGCCGTCGGCGCCGCCCGCGGCGAGCGCGATCACGTTCTTCGCCGCCGCGCACAGCTCCACGCCCGCGACGTCCTCGTTCACGTACACGCGGAAGATCGTCGAGTTCACGGCGAGCTGGAGCCGGACCGCGAGCTCGAGATCTTCGCTTGCGACGACCGCGGCCGCGGGGAGGCCGCGCACGATCTCGTCCGCGATGTTCGGCCCGGAGAGCACCGCGACAGCGCGGCCCCGCACGAGCGTCGAGAGCCGCTCCCCGGTCGCCGGGTCGAGCCCCTTCGTGAGGCTCAGGATCGGCGCATCCCCGGGGAGCGAGGCCACGACCTCGCCGAAGACGCGGCTCGGGACGGCGACGACGACGAGCTCCGCGTCCTCGTACGGCGCCTCCTCGATCGTCGCCGCGGCGATCCCGCGGAGGTCTGCCTCGGGCACGTACCGCGGATTGCGCGACGTCTCGGCGATCGCGGCCACCTGCTCGCGGTCTCGGGCCGCGAGCGTCACGGCGTGGCCGTTGTCCCGGAGGAGGCACGCGAACGTCGACCCCCACGATCCCGCGCCGACGACGACCGCCTTCACTGCGAGGTCACGAAGTCGATGGAGACCGGCACGCCCTCGAGCGCGAAGCGCCGGCGCAGCTCGTTCTCGACCCAGAACCCGTAGTCACGCGTGACGAGGCTGCGATCGTTCACGAAGAGGCGGAAGCGCGGGGGCCGGACGCTCACCTGCGTCCCGTACAGGAGGTTCAGCCGACGCCCCCGCCGACCAGGCGGCTGCCTCGCCTCTCGCAGCTCCTGCAATGCCCGGTTGAGCTCCGCGGTCGGGGTGCGCCTCGTGTAGCGGGCGAAGACGTCCACGATGAGGCGGAGGAGGCGCTCGAGGCCGCGGCCTGTGACCGCCGAGACGGCGATCACGGGTGGTCGCTGGCGGATCCTCGACTCGAGCCGGGGACGGACGTCCTCGATCCGCACCTCCGTGAGGTCCCACTTCGAGAGCACGACGATCGTCGCGCAGCCCGCCTTTCGCGCAACGTCTG
>CALAEC010000042.1 GCA_937890785.1 uncultured Actinomycetes bacterium | reverse complement strand
ACGATGCGGCCAAGGCGGTCGACGGCAGCGTTCAGAGCGTCATCGAATACGAGGTTGCAGTGCATGAGAGGATGGATTCCTGAGGTCAATCACTCGGCAGAGCACCTAAGCGCACAAGTCTTGGGTCATGGGAGCTGGCGGCCGGCACCGTCGGTGAGGATGGACCAGAATGCGGCCTGGGCGGGCGGGAATGCCCGCCCCCCCGGTGTTCGCGGACGGCGTTGCCTCGGTTTGACCCTCCCAGTCGTCCGGGAGTAGCCTGGGGTCGCCCAAACAGCCCACGTCGTCACGGGATGGATCGGTATGTTGGTTATGCCACCCCCCAGCGGTCCGATCAGCCGGAGACACCGGGGAGACGGAGAGGAAGCGCCCCCCCTGGCGGCACCCATCCCTGAAGAGAATCCAACCCATCGCCAGTTCCTCCACCCGCACGTGCTGTTTGATCTCGGCCGGGATCCGCCTCCCCTCCCTCGCGGGTAGGGAGGAGTCAGCGCTCCAGTAGGCTCCTCCGTTTCAACGTTTCGCTCGAGCCGAGACGGCTCGAGCGTCCATCCTCAGTCCCAGCGAAGGAGGTTGCCTTGCCACGGCCACCGATTCGATCCGCACTCCTGGTGGGGCTCACCCTGATCCTGGCTGCCGGCGTGCCCGCGCAGGCCGGCCATATGGATGACGGCTCGGGGGACGGTCCCAACCAGTCATCCCCTGAGCACGTCACCGATCCCTCCGCTCCCCTGGCCGACCTGGACGCGGCCAGCCAGGTGATCAGCGACGGCCCGAACGCCAAGGTCGTCAGGAACCTCCAGCTACGCAGCCGGGGGAAGCGGCTCGCACCTCAGGCGACCACCGACGTCTGGGCCTATAAGAGGTTCGCGTACACGGGCACGTTCAACAGCCCGTGCGGTGGCGAGGAGGGCGCCGGCATCTGGATCTGGGACATCCGGAACAAGAACAGTCCTCGGTTCGTGGACATCATCGAGTCCGAGCCCGGGAGCCGGTCCAACGACGTCAAGGTCGCCACGATGAACTCGGGTGACATCCTGGTCCACTCCAACGAGACCTGCGGGCCCGGCGGCATGGGCGGCTTCGAGGTGTACAACGTGGACGACCCGCGGAACCCGGTTCACCTGGCCACCCAGCGGATCCACGAGCCGAACCAGACCCTCCAGACCGTGTTCGGCGGGGTGAACCGGGGCGTGCACAACCTGTATCTGTTCACCCAGGGGTCCCGGGACTACGTGGCCCTGGCCACGCACGGCAACGCCTGGTTCGGGAGCACGCAGATCTTCGAGATCACAGATCCCACCGATCCGCAGTTCGTCAGCGCGTGGGGACCGGAACTGTTGTGCGAGGAGGCCTACTGCAGCACCGACCCGTACAACGAGACGAATCCCACCGTCCTGGTCAACCACATCAACGGGTGGATCTTTTGTCTGCTCACCCCCTGCTTCGGAGGCTCGCAGATCCGCTCGGTGCACGACATCACGGTGACCGAGGACGGGAACCTGATGTACGCGGCCGCCTGGGACTCGGGCCTCGTGCTGCTCGACATCAGCGACCCGGCCACCCCCGAGGTCGTGTCGATCGCCATCGACCCGGTCAACGGGTCCCTGGACGGCGAGGTCAACAGCCACTCGGTGTGGCCCAGCGAGGACGGCACCATCGTCGTCGAAGGCGAGGAGGACTTCAACGCCTGGGTGACGGTCCAGCCGCCCAGCAACCTCACCTTCGGGACCGGCACCCCGACGGCTCCCCTGCCCGGAACAGCCATCAGCACGTCCGCCGGCGACGACTTCGAGGCCAACCAGACCGGGAACGATGGGACCGTCGATGCCGACACCGTCGAGGTCACGGCCGGTCCGCTGTCGGGGAACATCTACCCGGCCATCGAGCTCGCCGGCGATCAGCCCCGGTTCGCCGACACCGGGCCGGTCAGCGGTGACATCGTCTTCATCGGCACCGCTTGCGACGGTGACGTAATCCTCAACGCGGAGGCACTGGCCGACGGTGGGATCGCGGTGGCTCGCCGCGGGCCCGCCGGTTGCACGTTCCGTCAGAAGAACTTCAACGCGGCAGCCGCCGGCGCGGACGCCATCGTCATCGCCAACAACCTGCGGAACGACACGCCGTGGAGCGGGATCCGGGTCTGGGACTACTCCGACCCGGAGAACCCCGTGCTGGCGTCGACGTTCGACACCACGTGCAGCGCCGCGGCGAGCCCGATCCCGCAATGCGATCCGTTCGGGACGTACTCGGTCCACAACGTGATCGTGGAGACCACGGACGAGGGGCAGGTCAAGGCCTACCTGTCCTGGTACTGGGACGGGATGTTCGTCCTCGACGTCACCGACCCGTACAACCCGAAGGAGATCGCCCGGTACTTCGACAACTCGCCCGAGTTCCTGGAATCGAACGGCGGTCTGCCGCACGACTTCTGGGGCGTGGGGAAGCAGCCCGGCGAGCCCTGGATCTACGGGTCCGACCGCAACGGTGGACTGTACATCTTCATCGAGCAGGGCTCGGGTTCGGGGTAGGAACCGGAACGAGGGGGACAGGGGTCGGCTCCGGCCGTCCCTTCCCCCGTCGTCTGAAAGGAGGAGAGCAGATGAGACGAGGACTGGTGGCCGCGATGGCCGCGGCGATGCTGGTGGGGAGCGC
>CALAEC010000041.1 GCA_937890785.1 uncultured Actinomycetes bacterium | reverse complement strand
CACCGTGCACGAGACCGAACCTACCGGACCGGGGCCGCCGGTACACTCGGGCCGTGAACATCGAGATCCGCCCCGTCGGTCCCGACCGCTTCGACGAGGTCATGCGGACGCTGTCCGTGGCATTCGGCGAGAAGCTCGACCGCGGGGAGCTCGAAGACGAGCGCCCCGCCTTCGACACCGGCCGGAACCTGGCCGCGTTCGAGGGCGAGACGATGGTCGGGCACGCGAGCACGTACCCGATGGAGCTGTCCCTCCCGGGCGGCGGCACGCTGCCGGTGGGTGCGGTCACGTCGGTCGGCGTCCTCCCCACCCATCGCCGTCGCGGGATCGGCCGCGACCTGATGCGCCGGCACCTCGATGCGGATCACGAGGCCGGGACGCCGTTCTCGTACCTGTGGGCATCGGAGACCGCCATCTACCAACGGTTCGGGTACGGAATCGGGACGCTGGCGGCCGCGTTCGAGGTCCGCCGCCAGGACTCGGCGTTCCTGCTGTCGACGGAGCCGCGCGGCCGGGTCCGGTTCGTCGATCGCCAGGAAGCGCTCAAGGTCTTCCCCTCCGTGTACGAGCGGGTGCTGCCGACCCGGGCCGGCATGCTCAGCCGCGACGAGGCCTGGTGGAACATCCGGTTCCGCGACACGCCACACTCGCGCGAGGGCGCCTCGCCGCTGTTCTTCGTGGTGTACGAGACGCCCGAGGGTCTCGACGGCTACGCGGCGTACCGGATCAAGGAGGGATGGGACCATCGAACCGGGCCGGGGCACACGCTGCAGCTCGAAGAGCACATGGCGGCCACGGTCGACGCCGCGACGGCCCTGTGGCGGTACTGCTTCGAGGTCGACCTCGTCCAGACGGTGGAAGGATGGAAGCGGCCCGTCGACGAGCCGCTCCTGGCGATGCTGCTGAATCCCCGCGGGCTCGGCCTCCGAGTGCGGGACGGGACCTGGCTGCGGATCGTCGACGTGGAGCGGGCCCTGGCGGGGCGGACGTACGGTCGGGAGGGACGGCTGATCCTCGAGCTGGAGGACGGGTTCTGCGACTGGAACGCCGGCCGATGGGAGCTCGAGGGCGCGACCGAGGGAGCGACGTGCCGCCCCAGCGAGGCCGAACCCGACCTGGTCCTCGGTGCGGGCGAGCTCGCCTCCATCTACCTCGGCGCGATCCGGCCGAGCGTCCTGGCCGAGGCCGGGCGGCTGGCCGAGCGCACCGACGGCTCGGTTCGCCGGGCCGACGCGATGTTCGCCACCGACCTGGCGCCGTGGTGCGCGCACATCTTCTGATGTGAGCCGGGTCGTCACCTCGGTCGAGGTCGGATCCGAGACCGAGGCCGAACCCTTTCTGCAGCCACGCGATGGCCTGGTGCTGGAGCGTGCCGTGGCGCCGGGGCGGTTCGAGGCCGTGGAGGGGCCGCTCCAGGGATACCGGCGCTCGGTCGAGGTGGAGCCGCTGGAGGGCGGCCGCCTGCGGGTCACCCAGACCGTCGAGTACCGGCTGGATCTCCCATTCGTCGGCTGGCTGTTCGCCTGGCCGGTCCGACGCTCGCTGGTGCGAGGCGCGCGTGGGATGCCGTGGTGGGCGCCGCCCCAGCGGGTGGACGCGCAAGGGGCGAAGGCCCTGTCGCTGCTGGCCGCGGCCGCGGTGATCGGCGGGTACCTGGCGGCCCTGCTGACGTCGTCGATCGCCTTCGCCGGCCGCGAGTTCGGCGCGGGAGCGGGGGCGCAGGGCGTGGCCGGCGTGGCGGCCCGGTTCGGCGGCGTGGTGGCCCTGGTGCTGGCCGCGGCGGCGGCCGACCGGCTGGGCCGGCGGCGGATGATCGTCGGGGCGGCGGCGATCGGTTGCCTGGTGACGGCGACGGGCGCCGTGACCCCCTCGCTCCCCTGGCTGGCCGCATCGCAGGCCGTGGCACGGCCCTTCGCCCTGGCGATGCTGATCTGCGTGTCGATCGCCGCGGCCGAGGAGATGCCGGCCGGCTCCCGAGCGTACGCCATCAGCGTGCTGGGGTTGGCCGGCGCGTTCGGGACCGGCATCACGTCGATGCTGCTGCCGCTGGCCGATGCGGCGCCGTGGGGGTGGCGTCTGCTGTACGCCGCTCCGCTCGCGGCGTTGCCGCTGGTCGTCTCCACCGGGCGAAGGCTGCCGGAGACCCGCCGGTTCGCCCGGCCGCATCCAGAGGTCGGTTTACGCGGTCACGGTTCCAGGTTCTGGCTGCTGGCGGCCTCGGCGGTGCTGGTGGCGCTGTTCGCCACGCCGGCCTCGTTCTTCGCCAACCGGTACCTGCTCACCGAGCACGGGTTCTCGGCAGTGGCCATCACCGCGTTCACCCTCGGCACCGGCACGCCGGGCGTGCTCGGCGTTGTCATCGGCGGCCGCCTCGCCGACACGCGGGGGCGGCGTCCGGTGGGCGCCGTCGCGCTCGCGGTGGGGACGGTGTGCGCGGCCATGGTGTTCCTGTCGTCGGGCGTGGGGCTGTGGGTGTGGGCGGTGGTGGGGTCGGTCATCGGCGCGGCGGCCGTGCCGGCCCTGGGGGTGTACGGGCCGGAGCTGTTCCCCACGTCGGCCCGGGGACGAGCCGGCGGCCTCCTGGCGCTCGCCGGACTGACCGGCAGCGCGGCCGGCCTCCTCGCGACTGGATTCGCCGCCGACTCCCTGGGCCGACTGGGCCCGGCCATCGCCTGGCTGGCCATCGGCCCGCTGGTCGTCGTGGGGCTGGTGCTGGT
>CALAEC010000040.1 GCA_937890785.1 uncultured Actinomycetes bacterium | reverse complement strand
GATCGCCGAGGCCTGGCTGATGGAGTGGGACCCCTACGCCATCGACGGATTCCTGACCGACTGAGGCCTGCGGTACAGTTCGGACCGAAGCGAGGAGGCAGCGATGGGGACCCTGCCCGAGCCCGCCGAGGACGCCCTCCGGCGAGCCCTGGTGTGCGAGTTCACGGTGATCCGGTCGGACGGCCGCCCCGTCACGCACCCCATGATTCCGCTCTACGACGGGGAGAGGATCTACCTCCACTCGAGCATCCTGTTCTCCCGGAAGCTCGACCACATCAAGGCGAACCCGAAGGTTTCGGTGGCCGTGACCGACCTGACCGCGACGCACGGGGAGCCGATGCAGGACCGGGTGACGGTTCTCGGGGATGCCGTGGTCCGTGAGGACGACCCCCATACCACCTGGCAGCGCATCCTTCCGTTGTGGATCGAGAAGGAGCCGATCGTGGGGCCGTTCTTCAAGCAGCGGGTCGCCCTCCCGCTGTTCTGGGAGCGGGCCCTCATCGAGGTCACGCCGCGGAGGGTGCTGATCTGGGAAGGCGGCCGGACCGACCGGCCGCCGGCCCTCCACGAGCTCGCTGGGGTGGGCTGAGTGGCGGTCGACGCCGCCGTCCTGCGGGAGATCGCCCAGGGCTTCGACCACGCCGTGCTGGTGTTCGTGGGCACGGACGGCTACCCGGTCGGCGTGGCCACGGACTACGTGGTCGATCCCGATCGCGGGGTGATCACCCTGCGGTCGCCGGCGGTGGCTCCGCCGGCCGACGCCGAGGTCAACGTGATCGTCAGCCACATCCGCCCTCAGGAGACCGGCTACGACGAGCGCCGGTACGTGCAGCTGTGGGGCCGGGTTCGGCGGACCGACCGAGGCCTCGAGCTCGATCCGGAGCGGTTCCACACCTGGGACGAGCAGAAGGTGCCGTTCTTCCAGTACTCCGAGCTCACCGTGCCGCAGGCCCACCGGTACCTCCGTGAGCTGGGGCGGGAGCGGGGACGGGAGATCCGGCCGAAGCTCTCGTTCGGGTGGCTGGCGCTCCGCACGACCCGGGCGCCGTTCCTCACCGCCACCATCGTCCCGATCCTCCTCGGTGTGGCCGCCGCGGCGCTGGACGGGCGGTGGAGCCTGTTCCTGGCCGGCCTGACGCTCCTGGCCGGCTCGTTCGTTCACCTGGGCCTGAACATCGCCAACGACGTGTTCGACACGACCTCAGGCGCCGACGCGGCGAACACCACGCCGACCCAGTTCAGCGGTGGATCGAGGGTGGTCCACTACGGCCTGGTCCGGCTGCGCACGCTCGCCGTGCTGTCGGCGGCCTTCTACCTCGCCGGGATCGGGCTGGGGCTGTACCTTGCGGTCCGGACCGACTTCTGGCCGCTGTTCTGGCTGGGCGTGGCCGGGGTCGCCATCAGCGTGTTCTACACGGCGCCCCCGTTCCGGCTGGTCCATCGGGGTGTCGGCGAGATCGCGGTGGCCCTCGGGTTCGGGCCGATCATGCTGCTCGGGGCGTACTTCGTACAGGCCGAACGGTTCACGTTCGAGGCGATCTACCTGTCGATGCCCGTAGCGATCCTGATCGCGCTGGTGCTGTACATGAACGAGATCCCCGACCGGGCCGGCGACGCCGCGGCCGGTAAGCGGACCCTCCCGGTGCGGTGGTCGAAGGAGGCCGTGATCGGGGTCTATGCCTGGAGCGTGGGCCTCACGTACGCGCTGATCGCGGTGGGAGCCCTGAGCGGGCTCCTCCCCAGGCCCACGCTGATCGCCCTGGCCACGATCCCCCTGGCCGTCCGGGTCACTCGGGCGCTGCGGCGTGACTACGACGACCCGTACGCGCTGATGTTCTCGGCGATGGGCTCGAACATCAAGCTCCACCTGTTCACGGGGCTGCTGCTCTTCGCGGGGTACATGGTGGCCATCTGGGCTGACCGCGCCCTGGAGAACGTGCCGGCGATCCTCGCGTAGGGCTTCGCGTCCGACAAGGACCGGGGGTACGCTGATGCCTCGCCGTCGACCAGAGGAGTTGGGGTGAGCGCCGAGCCGCAGGACATCGATGCGCTGCTCGAGGAGCGCCGAACGATCGAGCCGTCCGCCGCGTTCTGCGACAGCGCCATCGTCAAGACCGAGGACGTCTACCGGGAGGCCGCCGCCGACCTGGAGGGGTTCTGGGCCCGGCAGGCCGAGCGTTTGGACTGGTTCGAACCGTGGGACCGGGTGCTCGACTGGAGCCCACCGTGGGTGAAGTGGTTCGAGGGCGGGAAGCTCAACGTCGCCCACAACTGCGTCGACCGCCACGTCGAGGCAGGCCTCGGGGACCGGGTCGCCTACCACTGGGAGGGCGAGCCCGAGGGCGACACCGAGACCATCACCTACGCTCGCCTCCGGGCCGACGTGGTGCGGCTGGCCAACGGGCTTCGCTCGCTCGGCGTGGGGAAGGGCACCCCCGTCGGGATCTACATGGGGATGGTCCCCTCGCTCCCGGTGGCCATGCTGGCGTGTGCCCGCCTGGGCGCGCCGCACACGGTGGTGTTCGGTGGGTTCGCCGCCGAGGCCCTGGCCGACCGCCTCAACGACATGCGCTGCCAGGTGCTGATCACGCAGGACGAGGGGTGGCGGCGCGGGCAGCGGGTGCCGCTCAAGCGCAACGCCGACGAGGCCGTGGAGCGGTCGCCCACGGTGAAGCACGTGGTGGTGGCCACCCGCACGCGGGCGGACGTGCCGTGGACCGAGGGGCGGGACGTGCGCTTCGAGGACCTGGTGAAGGACCAGAGCGACGACCCCGCATCGTGCCCGCCCGAGCCGATGGATGCCGAGGACCTCCTGTACCTCCTGTACACGAGCGGCACCACCGGCAAGCCGAAGGGCATCGCCCACACGACCGGCGGCTACCTCACGGGTGTCTCCGCCACCCACCGGATGATCTTCGACCTCCACCCCGACACCGACGTGTACTGGTGCGCTGCCGACGTCGGCTGGGTCACCGGGCACTCGTACATCGTGTACGGGCCCCTCGCCAACGCGACGACGGGGATCATGTACGAGGGCGCCCCCGACTTCCCCGACAAGGACCGGTGGTGGTCGATCG
>CALAEC010000039.1 GCA_937890785.1 uncultured Actinomycetes bacterium | reverse complement strand
ACCGCGGTGGGGTTCTCGTCCGGCGGCTTGGCGAACAGCCCCCAGTAGTACGGGCGGGCCACCCGGGGGAGCGGCTCGCGGTTCTCGATCACCTCGAGGAGGCCGGTCTCCTCGCCCAGGAGGTAGTGGTCCGGCCCGGCGATCAGCTCGACGCCCACCGGGAGGGCGTCGGCCCGCTCCATCTCCTCGAGGGCCCGGGACAGCGCCTCGAACTCCTTCGTGAACGCCTCCTTCAGCCCCACGTAGGCCTTCTCCGCGCCGGTGGCGTGGGCGGCGATCTGGATCCCGTCGATCACCCGGTACGGGTTCCGGCGGATCAGGAGCCGGTCCTTGAACGTGGCCGGCTCCCCCTCGGCCGCGTTGCACACCACGTACCTCGGCCCGGTGCCGGTGTGGAGCGCGGTCCACTTGGTGGCGGTGGGGAACCCGGCCCCGCCCCGGCCCCGCAGGCCGGACAGGGCCACCTCCTCGATGACCTCGGTGGGGGCCATGGCCAGGGCTCGCTCCAGCCCCCGGCCGCCTCCGTTCGACACGTACTCGTCGAACGTGGAGGCCTCGAACTCAAGCAGCGCCACGGGTTGAACCTACCCTGCCCACCCGGATCCGTGTCAGTGCAGAGCTCTACCCTCCCGGCATGGTGGACCGACGGCTACGATCCCTGGATCCGATCCTGGAGGAGGTTCGATCAGAGCGAGCCGCACAGCTACGCCACTTCGATGCCCTGGACACAAAGGCAGGCATCATCCTCGGGTTCGCCGGGGCCCTGGTCGCTCTGGCTCCTACGGGGGAGCTGATCGTGGATCTGGGCCGCCTGGCCGGCGCGGTGAGTGGGATCGTCGCCCTGTGGACATTCTGGCCAAGGGGGTACTGGTCGACAGACCTCCTTCAGCTCCGAGACCTCTATCTCACCGCTGAACCCGAGTTCACTAAGCTCAATCTCCTGGATACGCAGGTCGGCATGAGTCGTCACTTGAGTCGAGTCCTCAAGGGGAAGGCGCAGAGGCTGAAGTGGGCCATGGGATTCCTGGCTCTCGCCGCCCTGCTCACCGCCCTTGGGCTCGCGATAGACTGAGGGTTCAGATGGAAGACGACACGTCCAGACGCGAACCTGAGAGGCAGGAGGCTGGCGGCGGGAGCGAGGAACCGCCGCCCTTCAAACCTGACCCCCGTCTCGTGACCTATCTCGAACGCGGTCGGAAGGACGACGCCCCGGAGCGGTTCCGGAGGGCCATGCGAGAGTTGGAAGACGACTCTCAGAGCGGGTAGAGCGGCTGGCGGATCCATTGACCAGCCGCCATCCGGTCACGTAGATTAGCGGTCCTCGGTCCCGAGGAGGCCGGGACGCTGATGGACCACCTACCTCCCACCGGATTCGCCAATCTGGCGACCAGGGACGACCTCCTGGCCACCAGAGAGAACCTCAGGAGCGACATGACCGCCCTCCGGACCGAGCTGGTGGGCCGGATGGACAGCCTGGACGAACGGCTGACCGCACGAATGGAGAGCCTGGAGCACCGTCTCACGGCAACGTCCGAACAGTTGGCCCGCCGAGTCGTCATGTGGGGCTCGAGCATGGTCCTGGCGTCCGCCGCGCTGGCGTTCGCGGCCGGCCGCTTCGTCTGATCCGCATCCGGGTGGTACGGTCCGCCGCATGAGCAGGACCCTGCCCTCGACGGCCGTGGCCTCGTTCCGAGAGGCGTTCGGCGGCGAGGTCGTGCTGCCGGGCGACGAAGGGTACGACCAGGCGCGGGTCGTGTGGAACGCGGCCGTCGACCGTTACCCGGCGATCGTGGTCCGGCCGACCGGCGTCGACGACGTGGCCGCGGCGGTGCGGTTCGGCCGCGAGCAGGACCTCGTGATCGCGGTGC
>CALAEC010000038.1 GCA_937890785.1 uncultured Actinomycetes bacterium | reverse complement strand
GGCTAGGCCGCCACCGTCCAGGGGGCCGCCGACAGGTACCGGGCCCGCAGCAGGTCGAACGCGCAGTCGTCCTCGACGACCTCGAGTGTCAGCGCTCCGCCCCGCAGCGTCCAGTGGTAGACCCCACGGGTCCGGGGGCAGTTCGGGTCGTTGATCAGGATCAGGCGAGGGCCGTCCACGAAGTAGTGGCCGCCGCTCCGGAACGCCGAGGCGGGATGGTCCACGCCGAAGCGGCCCTCCCGAAGCGTCAGCACGGACTCGCCGCTGTCGAGGCGGTACGGTGCGCATCGGCGGCAGGGGATCGGGTCGCCTCCGGCCGGGTAGTCGCGCCGGTACACTCCGTCGACCGGCGTCTGCGCCAGCGGGGGGATCGGGGTCACGAACGGATACGGCTCCCGGCCGGGCGCCTCGCGCCACAGGTCGGGGTCGCCGGTGGGGCTCGGAGCGCTCGCCGGATCCGCGGGGGACCCGGCGGAGCACGCCGTCACCAGCCCGGCCAGCGCCAGCGCCATGGTCGTTCGGGCCACGTGATGATCGAAGCACGGTCCCATCGCCACTGGAATGCTCGTCGCGTCGCCGGCTCGTCGCCTCGATGTCGCCGGACGGAGCCACCGAGGGGCCTTCTGCAGCTCCACGACTGGACGGGCCGCCGCGCCCCCGCCTAGGCTCCTGAGCACGGGTGGAGGAAGGAGGAGTGGTTGCGGCATGCGACGCTGGCTGGCCCTCCTGGCGGCGGCCGCGCTCGTCGGCGCGGCGTGCCGCAACGGAGGCCCCGAGGAGACCGAGGAGGAGGCGGCCGGCGAGCCGCAGGTCACCGTGTGGTTCCAGGGCGCGCTCACCGGCGACTTCCGCTCGCTGGTGATCCACGCCTTTCAGGGCGCCCAGATGCGGATCGACGAGCTCAACGCCGACGAGGGCTTCCCAGCCGCGGTCACCCTGGCCAGGGCCGACACCCAGGGGGACCGCGTCGCCGCCCCCGGCGTCGCCGAGGAGGTGGCGGCCGATCCGCGGACGGTCGCGGTGATCGGCCCGGCGTTCTCCGGCGAGTCCGAGGCCTCCGGTGACGTCTTCGAGGAGGCCGGCATCCCCTTCGTCACCCCCTCGGCCATGGATCCGGCGCTCGCCGAGCGAGGGTGGGAGTACTGGTACCGGACGGTGGCCACCGAGGAGGACCAGGCCCAACCGATGGGGGAGTGGATGGCCGGCCGGCACACCACGATCTTCGTGGCCCACGACCAGTCCGAGGACGGCCAGGGTCTTGCCGAGGGGGTGGCCGAGGCCGCGGCCCAGGCCGGCGCGTCGATCGAGAAGGTCGAGGGCCTCGTCCCGACCGAGGTGTACACCGAGCTGATCGCGGACGTGGAGGCCTCGGGCGCGGAAGCACTCTTCTACGGGGGCTTCGACGTCCAGGCAGGGCTGATCGTCGCCCAGGCCCGCGACGCGGGGCTCGACATCCCCATCTATTCGGGCGACGGCTCGGTGTCCACGACCTTGCTCGACCTGGCCGGGGAGACGGCGGCCGACATCTTCCTGTCGTGCCCGTGCAACCTCGAGGGTGAAGAGGACTTCCGGTCGCGATACGAGGACCGGTTCGGGGAGAGCCGGGTGCCGCTGTTCGCCGCGGAGGGGTACGACGCGGCCAGCCTGATCGGCGAGGGGATCCGGTCGGCCGTCGAGGGCGGTTCCGACGACCCCGAGGGGATCCGGGCGGGGATCAAGACCTACCTCGACAGCCTCACGATCGACGCTCCCTACCAGGGCGTGGCGAAGTCGATCGCCTTCGAAGATGATCACGAGCTGGCCGCGCTGGACCGGCGGGCCCTCATCTTCCTGTACGAGGTGGAGCCGGGCCGGATCTCGCTCGAGGGGAACGCCGCGGAGCTCCTCAGCTGAGCGATGGTTGCCGGGCCCACCGACCTCCCATACACTCCCCACCCGTCCGGATGACCTGGCCCGACGCTGTACTGACGCCCGGGGAGGCCTAGCCTCGCCTCGCTCCACCCCTCGCCGATCCTTCCCATCGTTCGCCCTGATCGCCCTGGCGCTCGGAGCGGGGGCGATCCTGCTGCTCCCACGCCCCGAGGAGGGTCCCCCGGTGCAGCCGGCGATCACCGAGGTGCCCACGCTGTACGAGGACGTCTTGACGGTGTGGGTGGCGCCCGCCTCGCCGTACTCGCTGGCCGGCGCGAACGGCCCATTCGGCTTCGACATCGATCTGGCCACCGAGGTGGCCCGCCGGTTGGGGCTGGAGGCCCGGATCGTGCCGGCCCACGGGGACCCGTTCGCCGCTCTGGAGGATCGCCTGACGGATGTGGTGATGGCCGGGGCGCCGATCTCCATCGAGCTGGAGACTCGCGTCAACCTGTCGCAGCCCTACGTGCGGGTCCTGCAGGCCCTGGTGGTCAACGGCCAAGCCCGTCCGGACATCGAGGGTCTCGACGACCTCGCCGAGGGCGACCAGGTCGCGGTGGCCGAGGACACCACCGGTCAGGCGTGGG
>CALAEC010000037.1 GCA_937890785.1 uncultured Actinomycetes bacterium | reverse complement strand
CCTCGGCCCCGATCCGCACGATGCCGCGGTCGTCGAGGTCCTTGAGGATCTCCTCTGACACGTTCGGGATGTCCCGAGTGATTTCCTCGGCCCCGAGCTTGGTATCCCGGGCGTCGACCTCGTGCTCTTCGATGTGGATCGAGGTCAGCACGTCGCCCTGTACCAGGCGCTCGGAGATGACGATGGCGTCCTCGTAGTTGTGCCCCTCCCAGGGCATGAACGCCACCAGGAGGTTCTTGCCCAGGGCCAGCTCGCCCTGCTCGGTGGAGGGCCCGTCGGCGATGACCTGGCCACGCTTCACCGAGTGGCCGGCCTTCACCACCGGCTTGTGGTTGATGCACGTCCCCTGGTTCGACCGCCGGAACTTCTGCAGCCGGTAGGTCTTGGTCGTGCCGTCGGTCTCCCGCATCACGATCTCGTCGGCGGAGACCGAGTCGATCCGCCCGGCCTTCTCCGCCAGGATCACGTCGCCGGCGTCGATGGCGGCCCGGAACTCCACGCCGGTCCCGATCAGAGGAGCCTCGGCCCGAAGCAGGGGCACGGCCTGACGCTGCATGTTCGCCCCCATCAGGGCCCGGTTGGCGTCGTCGTGCTCGAGGAATGGGATCAGGGCCGCTGCCACCGAGACGATCTGCTTCGGCGAAACGTCCATGTAGTCGACCTCTTCGGGCGTCACGTAGTCGACCTCGCCGCCCTTCCGCCGGCACAGGACCCGCTCTTCGACGAACCGGCCCCGGGCGTCCAGCTCCGCGTTGGCCTGGGCGATGACGTGGCGGTCCTCCTTGTCGGCGGTCAGGTAGTCGATGTGCTCGGTGACCCGGCCCTTCTCCACGCGCCGGTACGGGGTCTCCACGAAGCCGAGCTCGTTGATCCGGCCGAACGTCGACAGCGAGCCCATCAGGCCGATGTTCGGGCCCTCCGGGGTCTCGATCGGGCACATCCGGCCGTAATGGCTGGGGTGCACGTCTCGGACCTCGAACCCGGCCCGCTCCCGGCTGAGGCCGCCCGGCCCCAGGGCCGACAGGCGTCGCTTGTGGGTCAGGCTGGCCAGCGGGTTCGTCTGGTCCAGGAACTGGGACAGCTGCGAGGTCCCGAAGAACTCCTTGATCGCCCCGACCACCGGCCGGATGTTGATCAGGGTCTGCGGGGTGATGGCCTCCACGTCCTGGGTGGTCATCCGCTCCCGGACGACCCGCTCCATCCGCGACAGACCGATCCGGACCTGGTTCTGGATCAGCTCACCCACGGAACGGAGCCGCCGGTTGCCGAAGTGGTCGATGTCGTCGACCTCGAAGCCCTCCTCGCCGGCGTGGAGCCGTACGAGATAGCCGACCGTCTTGACGATGTCCTCGTACGTGAGGACCCGCTTGAACGGCGTGGGCCCGCCCTTCTCGCCGGACTGCAGCGAGGAGAACACCCGGTACCGCGGCTGCTCCCAGTCCCGCTTCTCCGGGACGTCGAGCTCCTTCATGGCCTCGAACCGCCGCTTCAGCTGCCTCTTCAGCAGGTCGCCCGCGGCGGCGAGCTTCCGGTCGATCTTGTGCCGGCCGACCTTGGCCAGGTCGTACCGCTTGTCGTTGAAGAACAGGCTCTCCAGGAGGTTCTTGGCCGACTCGGCCGTTGGCGGCTCGCCCGGCCGGAGCTTCCGATAGATGTCCTCGAGGGCCTCCTCCTGGGTCTCGAAGTGGTCCTTCTCCAGGGTGAGCTTGATCGACTCAGCCCCCTCGAACAGCTCGAGGATCTCCTCCTCGGTCCAGCCCAGGGCCTTCAGGAGCGTGGTGACGTTTTGCCGGCGCTTCCGGTCGATCCGGACACCGACCGTGTCTCGCTTGTCGACGTCGAACTCCAGCCAGGCCCCCCGGGCGGGGATGACCTTGGCCAGGTAGATGTCCTTGTCGATGGTCTTGTCGATGGCCGTGTCGAAGTAGACGCCCGGCGACCGGACCAGCTGGGAGACGACGACCCGCTCGGTGCCGTTGATGATGAAGGTGCCCTTGTCCGTCATCACGGGGAAGTTGCCCATGAAGACGTCCTGCTCCTTGATCTCGCCGGTCTCCTTGTTGATGAAGGCGGCCTCGACGTGGAGTGGGGCGTCGTATGTCAGGTCCTTCTCGCGGCACTCCTCGGCGTCGTGGTTGATGTCCTTGAAGTAGTGCTTGCCGAAAATCAGCTGGTAGGTCTCGGTATAGTCCTCGATCGGGCTGATCTCGCGGAAGACCTCGCCCAGGCCCTCCTCCAGGAGCCAGTCGAAGGAGTCCCGCTGGATCCCCACGAGGTCGGGCAGCGGGAGGACCTCCTCGAGCTTGCTGAAGGACAGGCGGTCACGACCGATCACGGCTTCAGGCAAAAGGAACCCCCCCTAGGGAATGACACGCGTGTAACTAAAGACCACGGGAGACGGCACGCCAACCGAGCAGTATAGGGCTTCCCCCCACACCTCGTCAAACGGTATGGGGGGGCCGGATATTCCTACTTGACCGTGACCGAGCCGCCCGCGGTCTCGATCTTCTCCTTGGCCTGGTCGGCCTGGTCCTTGGGGACCCGCTCCAGGACCGGCTTGGGGGCGCTGTCCACCAGGTCCTTGGCCTCCTTCAGCCCCAGGGTGGTCAGGGCCCGGACCTCCTTGATGACCTGGATCTTCTTGTCCCCGGCCGAGTCGAGGATCACGTCGAACTCGGTCTGCTCCTCCTCCTCGGCCCCGCCGTCCCCGGCGGCTGCCGTCCCGCCGGCCGGCGCGGCCACCGCGGGCGCCATGGCCGCGGCCTGGACGTCGAACTCCTCCTCGAACTTCTTGATGAACTCGGACAGCTCGAGCAGGGTCATCCCCTTGAACGCCTCGAGCAGGTCGTCCGACGACATCTGCCTCTTCGTGGCCACCTACGCTCCTCCTCCTTCTTCCTGCGTCTCGGGCTCCGAGCCTTCCGTCTCGTCCTTCGAGCCCTCGGGCTCCCCTTCGTCAACAAGAGGTGTTTCCTCCGGTGAGCCCTCGGGCTCCCCGGAAGCTTCGGCTGAGCCCGAGGCGGCCGCGGAGGGGACCCCTCCTGTGCCCGAAGCGGACGCCGAGGGCTCGTCCATCGAGCCGTCCTCGGGCAGCTTGTCGCTGAGGGCCTGCATCAGGCCCACGAACCTCGACTGGAGGGCCT
Organism: uncultured Actinomycetes bacterium; assembly: GCA_937890785.1. Taxonomy (GTDB): domain Bacteria; phylum Actinomycetota; class UBA4738; order UBA4738; family CALAEC01; genus CALAEC01. The sequence continues at coordinate 8,157 of CALAEC010000037.1, read as the reverse complement.
GGAGGGCCCACGCGGTCCGGCTCAGCTGGGACTTGGCAAGTCCGGCCAGCGTGGCCAGCATGACCTCCCGGGTGTCCAGTGCCGCCAGCGATCTGATCTGCTCCGCATCCAGCACCCGGCCCTCGGCGAAGCCGCCGCGGATCTCCAGGACGGGGAACCGCCGGGCCTGCTCGACCAGGCGCTTCGCCCCGGACACCGGGTCCCCCGTGACGAAGGCGATGGCCGTGGGGCCGTCGATCAGCCCCTCGAGCTCATCCAGCCCGGCGTCCTTGACCGCCAGCCGGGTCAGCGAGTTCTTGACCACGCTGAACCGGGTGTCGGCCTCGGCCAGGGCCGCCCGGAGCTCCGCGGCCTCCTGGACCGTCAGCCCCCGGTACCCGGCCAGGATCGTGGCCTGCGACTCGCCCAGCCGCTCGGCCAGCCCCTTGACCTTCGCTTCCTTCTCCGCTCTCGGCATCTCGTCCTCATCAAGAAAGGCGCCCCCGCAGACCAAGGACGCCTCACGTCTGCCTCGGCAGGTACCCCTCGCACTCTGCTCGCGGGGCCGCGCTGCGCGCGACCCTCGCTCGCTCCGGGGATTACGCTTCCGCCCCTGCGGTCTGCGGCTCCTTCAGGGTACGGGATGAAAGACGAGGCGACAAGTCAGCGGGGGTCGAGGAGGAACAGCCACGAACCTTCCTCGGGGCCGCAACCATCGTGGTCGCGCCACTTGAGGAACACCTCGCACCACGCCCGCTCGACGGATCAGGGTCACGATCTCTAGGCTGCGGCCTCGACCTCGCGGATCCGGGCGGGGTCGATGCGGATCCCCGGCCCCATCGTCGTCGAGATCGTGACGCTGCGGATGTACCGCCCCTTGGCCGATGCGGGCTTGGCTCGGAGGATCTCGTCGACCACGGCCAGGTAGTTCTCCATCAGGTCCCGGCCCTCGAAGGACCGCTTTCCCATGACGAGGTGCAGGTTCGCCTGCCGGTCGACCCGGTACTCGAGCTTGCCGGCCTTGATCTCGGTTACGGCCTTCGCGATGTCCTCGGTCACGGTCCCGGCCTTCGGGTTCGGCATCAGCCCCCGAGGACCGAGGACCCGGCCGGCCTTCCCCAGCACGGGCATCATGTCCGGCGTGGCCACGGCCGAGTCGAACTCGATGTTGCCTTTGAGGACCTCCTGGACGAGGTCCTCGCCGCCGACCAGGTCTGCGCCGGCCTCCCGGGCCTGCCGGGCGGCGTCCCCGGCGGCGAAGGCGGCCACCCGGACCGACTTGCCGGTCCCGTGTGGGAGGGTGACGGTCCCCCGCACCATCTGATCGGCTTTGCGCGGATCGACGCCCAGCCGGATCGAGAGCTCCACGGTCTCGTCGAACTTCGCGGCGGGCATCTCCTTGAGGATCCTGATCGCGTCGGCCGGCGAGTAGAGCTGGCTCCGATCGAACATCCGGCTCGCGTCCGCGTACCGCTTGGTGGTCACGTGGCCACCTCCACGCCCATGCTCCGAGCGGTCCCCTCGATGATCTTCATGGCCGCCTCGAGGTCCCGGGCGTTCAGGTCCTTCATCTTCGACTCCGCGATCTGGCGGACCTGGTCCTGGGTGAGCCGACCCACCTTCTCCCGGTTCGGCTCGGGCGAGCCCTTCTCGATCCCCGCTGCCTCGCGGATCAGCTCGACGGCCGGGGGCTGCTTGGTGACGAACGTGAACGTACGGTCCTCGTAGATCGTGAGCTCGACCGGGATGACCTGCCCCATCTGGTGCTGGGTGGCGTCGTTGTACTGCTTGACGAAGTCCATGATGTTCACGCCGTGCTGGCCGAGCGCGGTGCCCACCGGGGGGGCCGGGGTGGCCTGTCCTGCCCGGATCTGCAGCTTCACCACCGCCAGGACCTTCTTGCGGCGTCGTCCCTCTGCCATCAGTCGCGCTCCCCTCGCATCAGACCCTCGCCACCTGGTCGAACGAGAGCTCCACGGGCGTCTCCCGGTCGAAGATGTTCACCATCACCCGGACCTTCGACTGATCGACGTTGATGTCGCTGATCGTCCCGTTGAAGTCGGCGAACGGGCCGGAGATGATCCGGACCACATCCCCCTCCTCGAAATCGAGGCGGAACGCCGGCTTCACCTCCTCCTTCTTCACGGCCAGGATCTTCTCGACCTCGCGGCGCGACAGCGGGGTCGGCTTCTGGCCCGTGCCGCTGGACACGAATCCCGTCACGCCGGGGGTGTTCCTGACGACGTACCAGGAGTCGTCGTCGTACACCATCTTCACCAGGAGGTAGCCGGGGAAGACCTTCTTCTGGACGACCTGCTTCTTGCCGCCCTTGATCTCCATGACGTCCTCCATCGGGATCACCACGTCGAAGACCTTGTCCTGCATCTGCATCGTGTGGATCCGCGACTCGAGGTTCGTCTTCACCTTGTTCTCGTAGCCGGCGTAGGTGTGGATCACGTACCAATCGCCGGGACCTCCGTACGGGTCGGCCGCCGGCGGGACCTCTTCGGCCGCGGCCTCGCCGTTCGGCAGGGCCGCCGCCAGGGGATCCGCCGCGACCTCGGTCGCCTCGGACGCCTCTTCCGCTTGATTCTGTGGACCCTCGGACCCCTCCTCGGTCACGAGAGGTGATCCGTCGGGCTCCTCGGGACCCTGGGATGGCTCGGGGAGGTCCGAGTCGTCAGCGGACGTGGCCATGTCGGCACCGGCTTCGGTCGAGCCCGAGTCGTCCGCGGAGGGGACCCCTCCTGTGCCCGAAGCGGACGACGAGGGCTCTCCAGAGGCGGGGGTGACCTCGTCCGTGGAGGGCGTCGGCTCGTCGGCCGCGTCGTCGTGGTTGCGGGGAGGGTCTTCGGGGGTCATGGGTTCGGGATCAGCCGGTCTCGACGCCGAAGAGGGCCAGGACCGCCTTCGAGATCAGGAAGTCAAGGCCGAACACGAAACTGGTCAGCACGACCACGGAGACGAGGACGACCACCGTGTACGCCAGCAGCTCCCGTCGGGTCGGCCAGGCCACCTTCCTGAGCTCCTGGCGAACCTCGCGGAGGAACTGTCGCGGTCCGGCCCGCTTCTTCCGCTCGACAACGGGCGGGCGTCGGGCCGCCGCCTGCTGACGGCGGTCGCGCTCCATCATCCGCTTGGTCTGTCTGTTCATCTCCTCCTCTGGGCAGGGCCGGAGGGACTCGAACCCCCAACCGCCGGTTTTGGAGACCGGTGCTCTGCCAAATTGAGCTACGGCCCTCTGATCGGGGACTCGGCCGGACCCGCCCAAGTATACGCGAGCGGCCATCGGGTGCGTGACCCGGCCCACCCCGGAACGTAGACTACCAACGGCCCCACGCGGCCGACGAGAGGGACGAGTGCAGCAGAGGTCAGGAACCTCACCGCCGGCGGTCGCCGAGCCGTCCCGGCGGCGCCCGCCGCGCCAACGAGTCGCCGACCCCATCCCCATCCCCGTGGGACCCTCGCGCCGGCGACCCCGCAGCGCCCAGGACGTCCTCAGCGCCTACCAGCGGGCCATCGAGGAGCGGCTCGAGGACGGTCTCCTTCGGATCCAGGAGGCGGTAGCCCAGGCCGCCAGGACGGCAGCGGCCGAGGCCGTGTCCGAGGCCGAGGCGACGAGGGCGCCTCCCGCGCTCGGCCCGGATGCCGACGATGTCAGCCGGGACCTGCTGATGCACGCCGAGGAGCGGTTCCAGGCTCTGAGCATCCGCCTCCAGCGCATCGAGGACGCCCTCACGGCCCTCGCCGCCCGCGGAGGACGGGACCGGCCTGAGCTCGACCGCCTCGCGGCGCTGCTCCGCGAGGTCGGCCGGCGGCAAGGCGAGGCCATGGCCCAGCTGGCCCGGGCGCACCACGCCGCGATCGAACGACTGGCCGAGCACCAGCGCGAGGTCCTCGAGGACCTCGGCAGGCGAACCGGCCGGGGCGTGGTGGCGGTGGCCCGGGAGCTCCGCCGCGCGCTCGAGGAGGATCTCGATGGCGTCCGCGCGAGCATCCGGTCGATCCACCGAACCCTGGCCTGGGAGGGGATGGCCCCGGGCCGGGCGGAGCCGCAGGCACCCGCGAGCTCGGCCTAGACGGCCTCCCCGGTCCGGACCAACTCCCGACGAGCGGCCCGCCGCCACAGGAGGCCGAGGACCCCCGCGCCGACGATGGCCCCGCCCACCGAGGCCGCGGCGACGTGCATCCGGCGATCGTTGGCCAGCCACCGAACCCGGCCCACCCACGGCCGCTCGCTGCTCAGGACGTGGGCCGCGGTTCGTTCGGCGAATCCCCGCGGCGGCTCCTCCACGGCGTCGCCGAGCGAGCCGACCGCGGCCAGCACCTCCCGGTACCGCGCCAGCTCCCGAGCGCACTCGGGACAGGTGGCCAGGTGCACCTCGAACCCGTCAGCCACGGCTCCGCTCCTCCGCCAGCTCCGGTAGGCGCTCTCCCACCTCGTCGTGCCCGTGGGGCGCCGCCGGACCGTACACGAGCTCCTTCAGCCTGCGGCGTGCCCGGTGGATCCGAACCTTCACTGCCCCCTCTGTCAGGCCCATGGCATCGGCGATCTCCGCGATCGAGAAACCGTACGCGTCCCGCATGACGAGCACGGTCCGTTGGGCCACCGGGAGCGCGACCAGCGCCCGCTGGATCTCGTCCTTGTCGACCGGGTCGGCCCCGACCTCGTCGGGAACGTCCACAACGTCGTCAGGGTCCGCCAGAAGGTCCCCGAACCGCCCCCGGCGGCGCAGGTGGCTGACCGCGGCGTTCGCCGTGATCCGGTACAGCCACGTGTCGAGGCTCGAATCCCCCCGGAACCCGGGGAGCCCTCGGTACACCCGGAGGTATGCGTCCTGGGCCACGTCCTCCGCCTCGTGACGGTCCCCCACCAGCCGGTACGCGAGCGTGAACACCCGGCGGTGGGTCAGCCGAACCAGCTCCTCGAACGCCGCCGGCTCCCCTCGCCGGCACCGGTCCAGGAGCTCGCGACTCACCATCGCGACACCTGGTTCGACCCCGGGAAGACTCGGAAGGTTACCGGCGAGGCGGGGGCCTCGATCAGGCCAGGTTCACCACGGCCCGGGCGTTCTTGATCGTCAGGACCCGCTGCCCGTCCCGCTCGACCTCGGCCCACACGTCCAGGGTAACGTCCCCGCTCGCCGGGTCGAGGGCCGCCACCTTCCCCTTGGCCACAAGGGTCTCGTCCATGTACACGACGGCGCGGAACTGCACGGCCAGGGAGCGAAGCGCCGAGGGGTTGCCAGCCCAGTCCTTGACGGACTTGGCCACGTGGGCCATCGAGAACATCCCGTGCGCGATGATCCCCGGAAACCCCACGGACCGGGCGAACTCGTCGTCCTGATGCAGGGGGTTCTGGTCGCCGGATGCGTCGGCGTAGGCCTTCACGTCGTCCCGCTTCACAACCTTGGCGGCCTCAAAGACTTCCTGGCCGACCTCGAGAGCCTCGATGTGGGGACGATCCATCACGACGACCCCGCCGTGCCCCGGGACAAGAGCGTGGATCGAGCCACGCAGACCACCTCGCCGTCGGCGTCCCTGACCTCGGCCTCGATCACCAGGAACTCGTTCGGGCCCTTGGCGTAGATGTCGGCGATCCGTGGAGTGGCGAAGAGCCGATCCCCGACCACGATCGGGCGCCGCCACTCGAAGGCCTGCTCGCCGTGCACCACCCTCGAGTAGTCCATGCCGAGCTCCGGATCGACCACGATCTGCGCGCTGGCCAGGATCCCCAGCACCGTGGGGAACGTCGGGAACGCGAGCTGATCGGGGAATCCCTCGGCCCGGGCGGCCTCGGCCTCGAGGTAGCGCGGATCGTCCTCGCCCACCGCGAGCGAGAAGCGCGTCACCCGGTCCCGATCGACCTCGAGCCGAAGCTCCTGGTACTCCCGGCCCTTCAACGATTGGTTCAACGGCATCGGCTTTCCTCCCGCCTAGGCGCCCAGTTGCCCGCCGGAGACGGCCACCTTGCCTTCGAGCCTCATCGGCCTCCTCGGGGGTGTGCGGGCCGGCTGAGGCTAGCCGAGGGCCGGCGGACCCCGCAAGCGGTGCTGGCACCGCGGCTCGTTCCGGTACAGAATCGACCTCGGAATGTCCCCTTCCTCCCCGAACGTCCCGCGGCGTCCGTCCATGATCCGCGTGCTCGTGGCCGACGACCACCGGACCTTCGCCGAGGCGCTCCGCACGGCGATCCGCGTGGAGCGAGGCCTCTCGGTCGTGGCGGTCACCCACGACGGCGAGACCACCATCGAGGCGGCGTCTCGCAAGCGGCCCGACGTGATCCTGATGGACGTGCAGATGCCGGGGGTCGACGGGATCACCGCCACCCGCCGGATCAGCGAGGACCTCGACGGGAGCCGCGTGATCATGCTGTCGGCGTTCGAGGACGAGCACACGGTGGCCCGCGCCCTCGACGCGGGCGCCGTGGGGTTCATCTCGAAGAGCCGGCCGATGAAGGAGGTGGTCGAGGCCATCCGCACGGCCCACCGCGGGGAGCCCCTGATCGACCCGGACCAGATCAGGCGCATCCTCACCCAGCTTCGAAGGAAGCGCGCCCTGGACGCCGCCGCCCGGGCCCGGGTCGAGCGGCTCACCCGCCGCGAGACGGAGATCCTCCAGGGGCTGGCCAGGGGCCTCTCGCCGAGCCGCCTTTCCGAGGAGCTCGGGATCAGTCGGCACACCCTCCGGACGCATCAGCAGAACATCCTGTTCAAGCTGAAGGTCCATTCGAAGCACGAGGCCCTGGTCCTGGCGATCCGCCACGGCAAGATCCGGACCGGCGAGACTGTCTAGCGGGTCTCGCGGTGCGCGGTGTGCTGCCGGCACCACCGGCAGTACTTGCGGAGCTCGATGCGGTCGCGGTCGTTGACCTTGTTCTTCCGCGTGACGTAGTTGCGCCGCTTGCAGTTGCCGCAGGCCAGCGTGATCGTCGGTCGTTTGTCGGACTTTGGCATGCCGTCCCTACTTCGTGACCTTCGTGACCCGTCCGGCGCCCACGGTCCGGCCCCCCTCACGGATGGCGAACCGGAGCCCCTCCTCCATGGCGATGGGCTTCTCCAGCGTCACGGACATCTCCACGTTGTCGCCGGGCATGACCATCTCGGTGCCCTCGGGGAGCTTGATCTGGCCGGTGACGTCGGTGGTCCGGAAGTAGTACTGCGGCTGGTAGCCCTCCACGAAGGGCGTGTGCCGGCCGCCTTCGTCCTTCGACAGGACGTACACCTGGGCGGTGAAGTCCGTGTGGGGGGTGATGGAGCCGGGCTTGGCCAGGACCTGGCCCCGGGCCACGTCCTCCTTGTCGATCCCGCGAAGGAGAACCCCGACGTTGTCGCCGGCCTGGACCTCGTCGAGCAGCTTACGGAACATCTCGAGGTCGGTGGCGGTGGTCTTCCGGGTGTCGCCCAGCCCGACGATCTCCACCTCCTCCATCTTGTTCTGCCGGCCGCGCTCCACCCGCCCCGTGACCACCGTGCCGCGACCGGTGATCGAGAACACGTCCTCGATCGGCATCAGGAAGGGCTTGTCGACGTCGCGCACCGGCTCTGGGATGTAGGTGTCGACGGCCTCCATCAGCTCGAGGATCTGGCCCTTGGCCTCCTCGTCGCCCTCGAGGGCCTTCAGCGCCGACACGCGCACCACCGGGGTGTCGTCCCCCGGGAACTCGTACGTGGAAAGCAACTCGCGCACCTCGAGCTCCACCAGGTCGAGGAGCTCGGGGTCGTCGACGGCGTCGACCTTGTTGAGCGCCACCACGATCGAGGGGACGTTGACCTGTCGGGCCAGGAGGACGTGCTCGCGGGTCTGGGGCATGGGACCGTCGGCGGCGGAAACCACCAGGATGGCGCCGTCCATCTGGGCGGCACCGGTGATCATGTTCTTGATGTAGTCGGCGTGGCCGGGGCAGTCGACGTGAGCGTAGTGGCGGTTCTCGGTCTCGTATTCCACGTGGGCGATGGCGATCGTGATCCCCCGCTCCTTCTCCTCGGGGGCCTTGTCGATCTCCTCGAACGGGGTGAAGTCGGCCATGCCCTTCTCGGCCAGGACCTTGGTGATGGCCGCGGTCAGGGTGGTCTTGCCGTGGTCGATGTGCCCGATCGTGCCGATGTTCACGTGGGGCTTGTTCCGCTCGAACTTCCTCTTGCTCATGCCCTCCTCCTCGTCGACCCCGTAGCGGGG
>CALAEC010000036.1 GCA_937890785.1 uncultured Actinomycetes bacterium | reverse complement strand
AGTTCTGGATCTCCACGGTGGCCTTGATCGGCTCGACCACGTTGAAGTAGATCACCGCGTCGACGCGCACGGTCACGTTGTCCCTGGTGATGATGTCCTGCGGTGGGACGTTCATCGTCACCGTCTGCAGGTTCACCTTCACCATGCGGTCGATCACCGGGATGATCAGGAACAGGCCTGGGCCCTTGGCCCCGGGCAGGACCCGTCCCAGCCGGAAGATCACCCCGCGCTCGTACTCCTGCACGATCCGGATCGCGCTGAACAGCAGGATCACCAGCAGGAACACGATGACCCCGATGACGATCAGACCCTCCATGTCCTCACTCCCTCCCCTCGTCCTCGGCCCGCACCAGGAGGAGCAGGCCGTCGACCCGCCGGACCCGGATCCGGGTGCCCTTGGCGATCGGTCCGTTCAGGGCCCGGGCCCGCCACAGCGCGCCCTTCACCCAGGCCTGGCCCTCGGGCGCCAGGTCCGTCCGGGCCTCGCCGCCCATGCCGATCATCCCCTCCTGCCCGGTGATCGAGGCTCGGCGCCTCCCACGCATGGCCACGGTCATAGCGAAGCCGAAGAACAGCACGCTGCCGGCGACCACGATGCCGATCACCCATGGCGACACCTCGATCGCATCGGCCACCCCGCCGAACAGCAGGATCGAGCCGGCCAGCAACGCCAACGTCCCGCCGACCGTCCACACTCCCAGCCCCGCGGTGAACACGTCGATCGCGAAGAACGCCAGGCCGAGCAGCAGGAGCAGCAGGCCGGCGATGCTCACCGGGAGCACCGCCAGGGCGTAGAACGCCATCAGGATCGCCACGGCGCCGGCCAGCCCGGCCACCCCGATCCCCGGCTGGGCCAGCTCGAACACCAGGGCCCAGAATCCCAGGACCAGCAGGAGGTAGGCGATCGTCGGGTCGGTGATAGCGTGCAGGATCCTGGTGAGTAGGCCCGGCGAGTGGAAGCGGATCGTCACGTCCGGGCCGAGGGTGACCAGCGTCCTCGGGCCGGCCTGCGTCTCTACGGTCCGTCCGTCGAGCACCTCGAGCAGCTCGTCGACGGTGTTGGCCTGGAGCTCGACCACTCCGCGCTCGAGGGCCTCATCCGAGGCCAGGGACGCGCTCTCCCGGACGGCCTCGCCGGCGAACTCGACGTCACGCCCCCGCTCCCGGGCCAGGCTCTCCAGGAACGCGGCGGCGTCGTTGACCACCTTCTCCTCGACGGTCTCGTTGCCCAGGTTGACGGGGTGGGCCGCCCCGAGCGTGGTCGCTTCGGCCATGACGGCCACGTGGGATGCGTACACCAGGAAGACGCCGGCCGATGCCGCTCTGGCACCGGGTGGGCCGACCCACACCACGACGGGGACCGGCGACCTGACGATGCGCTGGACCATGTCGCGCATCGAGACGTCGAGCCCGCCAGGAGTGTCGAGCTGGATGACGACCGCGTTCGATCCGTCCTCGGCGGCAGCATCGATCCGCGATTCGAGGTAGCCGGCGGTGGTCGGGTCGATGACCCCCTCGAGCTCGACGACCTCGATCGTCTGCTCGGCCTGGGCCGCGGCGGCGCTGGTCCCCAGCAGGAGCGCCCCGGCCGCCACGCAGCCCAGCGCCAGTCTTCTCACTTCTCGCCGATCGTATCAGGGGCGCATCGTTCGGTCGTCGCCCCTCAGACCTGGCGGCTATCCTTGATGCGACCCGGCCGAGACCATGGCGACCACTCAGTTGTCCACTCGTCAGCATCCCCTGGGGGAAGGCGCTCCCCTCTGGATCGCGCTGCGGGCCGTGGGGCTCGTCATCGTGCTGGCCTTCGGAGCGGTGATCTTCGCCCTGTTGCTGCTGGGGCCGGTGGGAGCCGCGGGGCAAGCTGTGCTCAAAGTGGCCGACCGATTCAACCGGGTCGCCGAGGACGTGGACCTGGCGTTCCCGAGGATCCCCGAGCGGTCCACGATCTACGCCCGAGACGGCTCCGTGCTGGCCACTCTCTACCTCGATGAGAACCGCAAGATCGTCCGGCTGAACCAGGTGAATCCCGTGGCCATCAACGCCGTACTGGCGATCGAAGACGCAAAGTTCTGGGAGCACCCTGGCCTGGACGTCCAGGGGATCCTCCGGGCGCTCCTGCGCAACATCCGAGCCGGCGAGATCGAGCAGGGCGCGTCGACGATCACCCAGCAGCTGGCCCGGAACGTGTTCACCACGATCGGGACCGAGGAGACGCTGGCCCGGAAGGTCCACGAGGCCCGGGTGGCCATGCGGCTCGAGGAGGAGTACTCGAAGGAAGAGATCCTCGAGCTCTACCTCAACGAAGTGTACTTCGGGCGGGGCGTGTACGGGATCGGGACCGCGGCCGAGTACTACTTCGGAACGAAGGCCCGGAACCTCTCGCTCCCGCAGGCGGCCATGCTGGCCGGGCTGATTTCCTCGCCGGAGACGTACTCGCCCGTGAACGACGAGAACGCCGCCATCACCAGGCGCAACCTGGTGATCGCCCGGATGGGGTCCCTCGGCATGGTCACCCCAGAGGAGGCCGCCGCGGCCATGGCCGCCCCCCTGGGCCTCAACATCACCGCGGTGGGCAACGAGAACGCGCGATTCCCGTTCTTCGTGGAGTACCTCAAGGCCGAGATCCTCTCGGACAAGCGGTTCGGACGAACCGAGCGAGCGCGAATCAAGACGCTCTTCCAGGGCGGGCTGAAGATCTACACGACGCTCGAGCCCGGCCTTCAGCGCGCCGGGGAGCGCATCGTGGCCAGACGGTTCCCCGACGCCCGCGGGCCGCAGAGTGCCATCGCCGCCGTGGACACCGCCACCGGCGCCGTGAAGGCGCTGGTCGGCGGGCGCAACTTCGAGGAGTCACAGGTGAACCTGGCCACCGGCCAGGGCGGGAGCGGCCGGCAGTCCGGCTCGGCGTTCAAGCCGTTCACCCTCGTGGCCGCGTTCGAGCAGGGCATCCCTCTCGGGAAGATGTACAAGGCCGCCTCGGGCCAGTACGTGAGGTGCGGGCAGTACGGCGGGCGGTACCAGGTGTTCAACGCGGGCGACGGGGGTGGAACCGGCTACATCGACATGCCCACCGCCACGCAGAACTCCGTCAACGCGTACTTCGTTCAGCTCGCGGACGAGGTCGGCCCTCCGAAGATCGTCGAAGTGGCCGGGCGCATGGGCATCCGAAGCCCGTTGGAACCGGTCTGCTCGATCACCCTTGGCACGTTCGAGGTCACGCCGCTGGAGATGGCCTCGGCGTTCGGAACGCTGGCCAACCACGGCGTGCACTGCCGGCCGTTCGCCATCACCAGGGTCGAGGGGCGCCGCAAGGTCCTGCTCCGCCAGAAGACCGGCCGGTGCGAGCAGGTTGTCGACCGGAGGATCGCCGATGACGTGGCGGGCCTCCTGCGGCTGGTGGTCAGCGGGGGCACGGGGACGGCGGCGAACCTCGGAACGTGGCCCGTGTTCGGCAAGACCGGCACCACGAACGACTCAGCGGACGTGTGGTTCGCCGGGTGCACCGTGCAGGTCTGCGCCGCGACATGGGTGGGGCATCCCGAGGCCCGTGTCCCCATGCCGGGCGCGTACGGCGGCACCGTGGCGGCCCCGGTGTGGCACGACTTCATGCTGATGGCCATGCAGGGCCTTCCTGCCAGGCCGCTGCCGGGGGTTCCGCAGCCACAGGCCGCGCCGGTCCCCAACGTCGTGGGACTCTCCAGCGCCGAGGCCATCCACGTCCTGGTCGAAGCCCACTTCACGCCGGTGACCGAGTCGGTGCCGGGTGGCAAGCCGGCCGACGTGGTCGTCGCACAGTCGCCGGCCGCCGGCTCCTCCGTAGTCGAGGGCAGCCAGGTGGTCGTCATGGTCAGCAACGGGAAGGCCCCGCCCGAGCCCCCACCGGGCCAGGAGGACGACCTCCCTCCGGGCCACACCAAGGACAAGGACAAGGGGAAGGAGGACGGCTAGCTCGAGCTGGCCAGGCGATCCCGGGCCATCGCGTTGACCTTCGAGCCGTCCACGCGGCCCTTGTGCCGGGCCATGATCCAGGCCATCACCTTGCCGACCTCGCCGGCGGCGTCGGCGCCGGTGGCCTCGATGGCCTCCTCGATCACTGCGCGGACCTCTTCCTCGGAGAGTTGGTCGGGAAGGTAGTCCTCGAGGATGGCCGCCTCGGCCCGCTCCTTCTCGGCGAGCTCGGGGCGGTTTCCCTTCTCATACGCCTCGAAGGCTTCTCGTCGGCGCTTGGCCTCGCGGGTGACAACCTCGATGAACTCCTCCTCCGAGAGGTCGTGGCCGACCTCGACCTCTCGGTTCTTCACGGCCGCGGCCAGCAGACGCATGGTGGCTAGGCGCGTCCGGTCCCCCGACTTCATGGCCGCCTTGATCTCGGCGGACAGCCGGTCCGCGACCTCGCCCACTACACTCTCCTCCCGATGCTCGCCGGGCTGCTCCTGGTGCTTCTGGTCGCCGCCGCGCTCGTGTTCGCCTACGCGGTGTTCGTGGAGCGACGCTGGTACCGACTGCGCCGGCACCGCCTGGCCATCCTACCCGGCGACGCCGCGGGGCTCACCGTGCTCCACCTCTCCGACCTCCATCTCGTGCTCGGGGACGAAGGGAAGCGCCGGTTCCTGGCCTCGCTGCCTCGGGCCGACGTCGCGGTGATCACCGGGGACGTGCTCGGCGAGCCCGAGGCCGTGGAGTTCGCGGCCGCGGCGCTGCGGCCGATCCGGGGCCGAGTGGCCTCGTTGTTCGTACTGGGCTCGAACGACCTGTACGCGCCGCGGCCGAACAACCCACTCCGCTACTTCATTCCCCACGGGCGACGGCGACGGCTGACCGGGCGGCGTGGGCGGGCCGAGGACCTGGTCCGGGAGCTGGAGCGGGACGGCTGGGTACACCTCCGTAACCGGAAGTACGGGCGGCGGGTGGACGGCGTCCCGATGGAGATCGTCGGGCTCGACGACCCCCACATCCACCGAGCGAACCTGTCGGTGGCGCCTCGGAGCGAGCCCGACGCGTTCGGCCTGGCGGTGGTGCATTCCCCGGACCCCGCGCCGGAGCTCGCCGCCCTCGGGTACGACCTGGTCGTGGCGGGACACACCCACGGCGGCCAGGTTCGGCTGCCACTCGTCGGGGCGCTGGTCACGAACTGCTCGATCCCGACCCGGCTGGCCCGAGGCCTGGCCAAGCTCGGCCGGACGTACCTGCACGTCTCCCCGGGCCTGGGAACCAGCAAGTACGCGCCGTTCCGGCTGCTGTGCCGGCCCGAGGCCACCGTGCTGGAGCTCGGCCCCCGCCGGGGCTGATCCGGGAACGTCCCCGCTGGTCCGCTCGGACGAACCGGGCGAGCGGACGTGGCTCCCACCGGTGGAGGGATCCCGGACTGGTCCCCGTAGCCGCCCGCTCAGCTCCCAAGCAGGCGACGATACACGCCCTCGTAGCCCGAGATCATGGCGTCGGCCGAGAACCGCTCCTCGACGTGCCGCCGGAGCGCTGTCGGGTCGAGGTCGCCGGCCCGCTTGATCGCCTCGACCGCGGCGCCCGCGTAGTCCTCCACTGGCACGATGAACCCGGTCTCGCCGTCCACGATGACCTCGGGGATGGCGCCCCGAGGCGTGGCCACCACCGGCGTGCCACACGCCATCGCCTCGATCATCACCAGGCCGAACGGCTCCTCCCAGTCGATGGGGAACAGCACCGCTCTGGCCCGCTGGAGGAGGTCGACCTTCTGCTCATGTGAGATCTCGTGGAGGACCTCCGTTCCCTCGGGCAGCACCGGCGCCACCGCGGCGTCCCAGTGCTCGCGTTCGAAGGGCTCCGCCGCCTTCACCGCCATTACCAGCGGCAGGCCTGTGGCGACCGCGGCATCGACCGCTCGCCGAGGGCCCTTGTCCGGGTGGCTCCGCCCGATGAACAGGAGGAAGTCCTCCTTTTCCTTGCGTAACGGATACATGTCGAGGTCGATGCCGTTGTGCACCACGCCGGCGTACCGGAGCTCCGGCATGTGCGATCGCTGGTTATCGCTGACGGCCACGAACCACAGGCGGTCGGCCACGAGCTCGTAGATCCGTCGCATCTCGGCGCTAAAGGAACGGTGCAACGTATGCACCACCGGCACGTCGAGGAGCGCCGAGGCGACCAGGCCGGACCAGTACGTGTGCTGGTGGATCAGGTCGAACCGACCGGGATCGACGTGGGCACGGAGCTGATGCACGGTGTCGTGCCAGATCGAGTTGTTGAACGCCGGGCCGGGAGCCGTGTCGAAGGCGTATTCGAGGTCGGCCCGCGTCTCCGAATCGCCCGTGGCGAAGAGCGTGACGTCGTGTCCCCGATCGACCAGGCCGTCGGCCAGCAGGGACACGACCCATTCGATCCCCCCGTATCCCTTCGGAGGGACGGCGACCCACGGCGGCGCGATCTGGGCGATCTTCAGGGCGCGGCTATGCTACCCAATCGGGTGACATCCTCCCTCGATCCCGCGGCGCACCGTCGCCTCGACGAGATCGCTGACGCCGACGTGCTGGTCGGGATCCCCTGCTTCCAGAACGAGGCCACGATCGGCGGCGTGATCGACGCCGTCGACGCCGGGTTGCGCCGGCACTTCCCCGATCTCCGCGGCGTGATCTGCGCCTCCGATGGCGGCTCCACCGACGGCACGAGGGACGTGGCCGCTCGAACCGATGGATCGCCGGATCGCGTCGTGTTCGAGTACCGGGGGACGGCGGGGAAGGGCAGTGCGGTTCGGGCGATCCTGGAAGCCGCCGACCGCCTTGGGGTCCGGGCGTGTGCTCTCGTCGACGCCGACCTGCGGAGCATCACTCCCGTGTGGGTCGACCGCCTGATCGGTCCCGTCGTTCGCCACGGCTTCGACTACGTGGCCCCCCTGTACGTCAGGCACAAGCACGACGCCACGATCACCAACGCCGTGGCCTACCCCTTGACCACGGCCCTGTACGGCGTGCGGATCCGCCAGCCGATCGGCGGGGAGTTCGGGCTCTCCGGCGAGCTGGCCCGGCACCTGGCCGGGCAGGACGTGTGGGAGACCGACGTGGCCCGCTTCGGCATCGACATCTGGATGACGACCTCGGCCGTGGTTGGACGGTACCGGGTGTGTCAGGCCGCTCTCGGCGCCAAGGTGCACGACCCGAAGGACCCCGGGGCGGACCTCGGGCCGATGTTCCGTCAGGTGGTTGGCTCCCTGTTCGCGGCGGCCGGGCGGAACCGCGACCGGTGGGCGGAGGTGGGGCCCATCGAGGTCCCGCCCACCTTCGGGGAACGGACGGACGACGAGGCGGAACCCGTGGCCGTGTCGGTGGCTCGCCTGGAGGCCGGATTCCGGGAGGGATCCCGCCGCGACGACCTGTGGCGCCGGACGCTCTCCCCCGAGGCCCTGGCCGAGGTCGAGCGCGCCGCCGCATCGTCGGTCGAGCTCGATGACGACGTGTGGTTCACGATCCTCTACGACTACCTCGTGGGGTACCACCGCGAGGACACGGACGCCGGCGAGCTCCTCGACTCACTGATCCCCCTGTACTTCGCCAGGACGGCCGGCTTCGTGGAGCGGACCGCGGATGCCACCGAAGTCGAAGCCGACGCCATGGTCGAGGCGGCCGTCGATGCGGCCGTTGCTCGCAAGCCGTACCTCGTGGAGCGGTGGAGCGCCACGTTCGGCTGATCGGGAACACCACGCCGCCACAGCCCGTCCAAGCCTTCGACCAAGGAGGTGGTGGGCATGCGCAAGACGATCGTGGCTGTGGCGACCGCGGCCCTGGTCGGGACGGCCGGACCGGCGTGGGCGTGCGGCGGGCTGATCGCCCCGAACGGAGCGGTGGGCCTGGTGAAGACCGCCACGCTGGCCGCGTACGCGGACGGCGTCGAGCACTACGTCACCCAGTTCGAGTTCGCCGGGGCGAAGGGCGAGTTCGGGTCGATCGTGCCCCTCCCCGGCGTGCCGGACCGGGTGGTGAAGGGCGGGGAGTGGACCCTGGAGCGGCTGGCCATCGAGGTCCAGCCGGTGGCCTTCCTGGCGCAAGCCGAGGACGCCGCGGCGGCGCCGACGGCGCGCGAGGTCGAGGTGCTCGAGCAGAAGCGGATCGGCGCCCTCGACATCACGATCCTCCGCGGAGGCGGCCGGGCCGTCGGCGACTGGGCCCGGGAGCACGGCTTCGACCTCACCCCGGACGCGCCGGAGGTCCTCGAGTTCTATGCGCGGCGCAGCCCGGTCTTCATGGCGGCGAAGTTCGACGCGACCGAGGCGGCTCGGCGGGGGCTGGAGCGCGGCGAGGGGACCTCGATCCACCTGGCCATCCCGACCGACGACCCGTGGGTCCCACTCCGGATCCTGGCGCTGGGACAGTCCGGCGACGCGCTGGTCGAGGCCGACGTGTTCCTCCTCACCGAGCGGCGGCCGGATCTGCTGCCAGGGCCGGCCGGAAGCGGCTCCTTCGTCCAGCGCGACGGGCTGACGTTGGTCCGGGACGAGCCGGCCTCGTCGTTCCTCTTGACCGACCTCGCCGGCGACCGCGGCATGGGGTGGCTGCCCACCGAGGGGATGTGGTTCAGCTACCTCCAGGTGGCTGAAGAGGCCGACGAGCTTCGGTACGACCTGGCCATCGACGCCACGGGCGGCGGGACCCCCTCGCTGGTCGATGCCGGGCTCGCGGGCGTTCACATCGAGGCGGGGACACCGCCAGCGTGGGTCGCCGCTCTCGTGCTCGGCGGGCTCGGGCTCGTGGTCGCAGCCGGCGTCCGTCGCCGGGCCAGGGCTTCGGCGTGAACCTTCGGCGGGCCCTCGGCGTGGTCCTGGCGGCCGTCCTGGTGGCGGCCGCCGGGGCCTGCCGGCCCGCCGACGAGGGGATCCGGACCGTAGAGATCGGGTTGCGGTACTCGCGGTTCACCCCGTCGGCCATCACGGTCGAGGAGGGCGAGACCGTTCGGTTCGTCCTCCGAAACGAGGACCCCATCCACCACGAGTTCATCCTCGGCGACGCCGAGGTCCAGCGGATCCACGAGGTCGGCGAGGAGCCCCACCACGCCCGCCCAGGCGAGGCCTCCGTCCCAGCCGGCGGGACCGCCGTGACCACCTACCGGTTCGGCGAGGCGGGAACCCTCCTGTTCGGCTGCCACCTCCCCGGCCACTGGTCCTACGGGATGCGTGGCACGGTTCGGATCGGGTAGGTCGCGTACAATCGGTCGGTGCGCCCTCTGGGCGCGACGGGACGTAGCGCAGCTTGGTAGCGCGCAGCGTTCGGGACGCTGAGGTCGCGGGTTCAAATCCCGCCGTCCCGACCACGAGGAGGCCACCCGGTGGACCTGGCCGAGTTCCAGGACCTGATGCGCCGGACGTATCTCGACCGCGACGAGCGTCGCGGTCGCGACGGCACCTTCCGCCGCCTCGTCGAGGAGGTCGGTGAGCTGGCCAGGGCTCTCCGCCGCGACGATCCCGCGCAGCGGACCGAGGAGGTCTCGGACGTCCTGGCCTGGCTCGTGTCGCTGGCGAACCAGGCCGGGGTCGACCTCGAAGAGGCCGCGGCCCGGTACGCGGACGGCTGCCCGAAGTGCGGCCGGATCCCCTGCGCCTGTCCGTTCGGCCCGTGACCGCCTATCGGCGGATCGTCGTGGGAACCGACGGGTCCGACTCCGCCACGCGGGCGGTCCGTCACGCCGCGTGGCTCGCCGAGAAGCTCGGGGCCGAGCTGCTGGTCATCCACGCCTACGCGGAGACCCGAGAGGATCCGGCCTCGCCCGAACGGGTCGGGGCCAGCGTGCTCCGTGACGCCTGTGCCGACGTCGCGTGGGCACAGCCGCGGGCCCTGCTCCGGAGCGGCGAGGCCGCCGGGGCCCTGGTCTCGCTGGCCCGGGACGAGGCCGCCGACATGATCGTGGTGGGGAACCGGGGGCTCGGGAACCGGCGGGTGCTGATGGGCACGGTTCCCGGCCGGGTGGTGCAGCGAGCGCCGTGCGACGTCCTGATCGCCCACACCACCGACGACCAGAAGCTGGAGCCGTACCGGCGGATCCTCCTGGCCACGGACCGGTCGGCCACCGCGGAGCGGGCGGCGGCCCTGGGACGAGCCCTCGCGGAGGCGGTGTCCGCGGAGACGGAGGAGCTCCACGTCACCCAGGGCGACCCGGCCGACGGCATCGTACGCGCAGCCGCGGAGCGTGCGGCCGACGTGGTGGTGGTCGGCAACCGCGGGCTCACGGGCGCCCGGCGGTACCTGGCCAGCGTCCCCAGCCGGGTAGCCCGACGGGCCCCCTGCCACGTCCTGCTGGTGAAGACGACCTAGCCTGCTACCCTCGCGGTCCATGGCGCGCGGTCGCGTCCTCTCCACGGCCCAGGGGACCCGTCCCGAGGCGTTCGGGCCCGCCGAGTGGGGGCTGCTCTCGGCCGTGGCCCTGATGTGGGGCTCCTCGTTCCTGTGGATCGACATCGGCCTGGAAGCCTTCCGGCCTCCGGTGATCGCGGTGGCCCGGATCGTGATGGGTGCGCTGGCCCTTGGGTTCATCCGCCGCAGCCGCACACCGGTGGCCCGCGAGGACTGGCCCCGAGTGGTGCTCCTGGCCTTCGTGTGGACGGCCATCCCACTCCTCTTGTTCCCGATCGCCCAGGACGTCGGCCTGGCCTCGTCGAGCGCCGGGATGATCAACGGAGCCATGCCCCTGTTCGCCGCGCTGTTCGCCTCTCTGTTCCTCCGGAGGCTCCCCGGCTCCCTCCAGGCCCTCGGCCTCCTGGTCGGGTTCGCCGGGGTCGTCCTGGTGAGCCTGTCCTCGGCCGGCGGCGCCGGCGGTACGGTCCTGGGCACGGCGCTGGCCCTGGTGGCCACGGTGCTGTACGGGCTGGCCGCGAACATCATGGTCCCGCTCCAGCAGAAGTACGGCGCCCTTCCGGTGATCGTCCGGGCCCAGCTGGTGGCCCTGGCGGCAGTGCTGCCGTTCGGCATCGCCGCGGTGCCCGACTCGCGGTGGGCCTGGCCCAGCGCGCTGGCCATGGTGATGCTGGGCGTGTTCGGGACCGGGCTCGCGTACGTGGCCAGCTCGACGCTGCTCGGTCGGGCCGGGCCGACCCGCGGTTCCGTGCAGATCTACTTCATCCCGGTGGTGGCCCTGGTGCTCGGCGTGGTGTTCCTCGACGAGGAGGTCATGGCGATGGCCCTGGCCGGCGTGGCCCTCATCATCGTGGGGGCCTACCTGACCAGCCGGCGGGAGCGGCCGGCCGATACAGGGGCGCCGGCTCCGGTCGAAGGGCTCGAACCGTGAAGGCGCTCTTCCTGGTGGCGATCCTGGCCGTCCACGGCCCGGCTCCGGCCGCTGCCGGCCAGCCCGCCACGTGCCTCGGTCACCCCGTCACGATCCAGGGGACGCCCAGCCCCGACGTCCTCACCGGGACCGAGGGGGACGACGTGATCATCGGCAAGAAGGGCAACGACCGGGTCAACGGCCTGGGGGGCAACGACCTGATCTGCGGGGAGGAGGGCCGCGACACCCTGGACGGCGGCGCCGGGGACGACGCGCTCGACGGCGGCGCGCAAGGGGACACGTTCATCGGCAACGTCGGCATCGACACGGTCTCCTACGCGGACCGAACCCGGCCGGTCATCGCGGAGATCGACAGGGACACCGGGGACGACGGTGACCCCACGATCAGAAGCGGGAAGGGCGAGGGAGACACGATCAAGGTCAGCGTGGAGAACGTCGTCGGCGGCACCGGCAACGACAGCATGGTCGGCACCGACGCGGCCAACACGTTCCGGGGACGAGGCGGCACCGACACGTTCTCCGGCGGCGGCGGCCCAGACCTCGCGCACGGGGGTGGCGGCCAGGACTTCCTCCGGGGCGAGGGCGGCAACGACACGTTGCTCGGCGCGGCCGGCAGGGACGACACCCTGCTGGGCGGCCCCGGCCAGGACACCCTGATCGGCGGCGGAGGCATCCGCGACCAGGCCGATGGCGAGGGCGGGACCGACACGTGCGACGCGGAGCAGGAAACGTCGTGCGAGCGAGACCCGCCGCCGCCCGCCGCCTGACGGTTCAGCCCGTGAGTGCCTCCGCGATCTGCACCGCGTTCAGCGCAGCGCCCTTGCGAAGGTTGTCGCCCGAGGCGAACAGCTGGAGCGACCGCCGCCGGGGGCCGGGCCTGATCCGTCCGACCAGCACCTCGTCACGCCCAGCCGCGTCCAGCGGGGTGGGGAACGCGTCCCGAAGTGGATCGTCGACCACCTCGACGCCGGGGAACCGCGCCAGCACCAGGCGAGCCGCTTCAACCGAGAGGTCCTTATCGAACTCGGCGTACATCGCCAGGGAATGCCCCACGACCACCGGGACCCGAACCACGGTGACGGCCACCTCGAGGTCGGGGAGGCCGAGGATCTTCCGGGTCTCGTTGACGAACTTCGTCTCCTCGGTGGTGGCGCCGTCGGGGTCGAACGTGCCGCCTCGGGGCAGCACGTTGTAGGCGATGGTCCGGCCGAACACCTCTCCGGCCGGGAGGGCCTCGGGGTCGGGCCGGGCCAGTTCCTCCTCGGCGCCGCGGAGCTTCTCGACCTGCTCGAGGAGCTCGGCCACACCGCGATGTCCCGCGCCCGAGACGGACTGGTAGGAGGACGCCACCAGCCTCGACAGGCCCGCGGCCACATGCAGCGGAGCCACGGCCATCATCGCGGTGATCGCGGTGCAGTTCGGGTTGGCCACGATCCCGCGGTGTCCGTCCAGGGCCTCGCGGTTGATCTCCGGGACCACCAGCGGGACGTCCGGCTCCATCCGGAATGCCGAGGAGTTGTCGACGACCGTGGCGCCGGCCGCCACGGCCACGGGCGCCCACTCGCGGGAGGCGTCGGCACCGGCGGAGAACAGGGCCACGTCGACGCCCTCGAAGGTCGCGCGCTCCACCGCTCGCACCTCCACCACGTCGTCCGCGAACGGAAGCCGGACCCCGGCTGACCGGGGGGACGCCAGCGGCACGAGCTCGTCCAAGCGGAACCGGCGCTCCTCGAGCGTCCGGAGCATCTCCCGCCCCACGGCTCCGGTGGCGCCCAGCACGGCGACCCTCATGGGCTCCATGCTACCGAGCGGGTGGACGCCAGACCCGGAATCAGCCCGAGTCGTTCCAGTCCCAGGTGGACAGGAGCACCTCCAAGGCGAACCTGGCCTCGTCGAAGCTCTCGGTGTCCCCGCCCAGCGTGATCCTCCATCCGAGGCCGTTCCGGACCAGTGCCACCATCCGCTGCTGGACGATGGAGCCGTTATCGAGCTGCACCGCCGCCTGCCAGCCGAACGCCTGGGTACCGTCCCCCACCTCGAGGGTCTGGACGGGCCCCAGGGTGGCCCCGAAGGCTTCCTGGGTCTGCCGGATCCCTTGCGCATACTGGATCGTGGTAGTACCCGGGACCGCTTCGCCGGCCCGAACCACGATGGCCGCGCCCTCGCTCTGGGGCTGGAACCGGTCCAGCGCCCCCGTCGGCGTGCGCGTGGTCGCGGCGGCCCAGCCTTGCGGCACCGTGACGCAGTAGGGGTAGAGCTGGCTGACGAATTTCCCGTCGCACGGCTCTGGGCGGCTCGAGTACCAGAACCCCGCGGCGACGATCCCCACGATCAGCACCACCCCGACCGCGATCGTGGGCCATGGGCTGGACCGCCTGGGGGCGGGGACCTCGAACTCGTCCTGGTACGGCTCCTCGGCCCGCTCCATCCGTTGCAGCGGGGCCGTGCCGGGCGCCAGCGACCGGCCGCAGCTCTCGCAGACCAGGGCCCCCTCGACGTTCTCGGTCCGGCAGTTCGGACAGACCAGCACGTCAGTGCTCCCGGACCACGGCCTGCTCGGACAAGGCGAACCGGGCGTGCAGCGCCTTCACCGCGGCCTCGACGTCCTCGGCCCTGATGACGCAGGTGATGCGGATCGACGAGGTCGAGATCATCTCGATGTTGATACCCGCTTCAGCCAGCGCGGAGAACATGTCGGCCTGGACGCCGGGATGCGACTTCATCCCCGCACCGACCAGCGATACCGTGGCGACCCCGTCGTCCGTGGTGAACCGCTCGGCGCCGACCTCTCCGGCCACGCGGTCGATCACCGTGGCGGCGTGCGAAAGGTCTGCCTTCGGCACCGTGAACGACACGTCGGCGAGGCCGTCCTTCGACACGTTTTGGACGATGGTGTCCACGCTGATGCCTTCATCGGCCACGGGCCGGAAGATGGCCGCGGCGATACCGGGGCGATCGGGCACGCCCTGCACCGTGATCTTGGCCTCGCCGGTGTCGTGGACGACCCCGGAGATGATGGCCTGCTCCATGCGCTCGTCGGCCTCCCGGATCCAGGTCCCCGCCTCGTCGCTGAACGAGGAGCGGACGTGGAGCATCACCCCGCTGCCGCGAGCGTACTCCACGGCGCGGAGCTGGAGGACTCGGGCCCCGGCGGCAGCCATCTCCAGCATCTCCTCGTACGAGACCGCGTGGAGCTTCCGGGCCTCGGGCACCACCCGTGGGTCGGCCGTGAAGACCCCGGCCACGTCGGTGTAGATCTCGCACGCCTCGGCGCCGAGGGCCGCGGCCAGGGCCACCGCCGTGGTGTCCGAGCCACCTCGGCCGAGCGTGGTCACGTCGGCGGCGGTCGACACGCCCTGGAACCCGGCCACGATGACCACGGCGCCGCGGTCAAGGGCCTCGCGGATCCGGCCCGGCCGGATGTCGGTGATGCGGGCCCGGCCATGACGGGTATCGGTGATGATCCCGGCCTGGGAGCCGGTGTAGCTGGCGGCGGGAAGCCCGGCCGCGTTGATGGCGATGGCCAGGAGGGACATGGCGATCCGCTCGCCGGCAGTCAGGAGGAGGTCCAGCTCCCGCGGGTTCGGCATGGGGGTGAGCCGGTGCGCCATCGCGGTCAGGTCATCGGTGGTATCGCCCATCGCCGAGACGACCACGACGACCTCGTGGCCGTCCTTGCGGGCCCGGATGACGCGCTCGCACACGGCCCGGATCCGGGCGATGTCCGCGACCGAGGTTCCTCCGTACTTCTGGACGACGATCGACATCACATCTCCCGACGGCCCTCGAGGGCCTGGCCGAGCGTGACCTCGTCCGCGTACTCCAGGTCGCCGCCCACGGGCAGGCCACTGGCCAGCCGGGTGACCCGCACCCCCAGGGGCTTCAGCAGGCCGGCCACGTACATCGCGGTGGCGTTGCCCTCGAGGTTCGGGTTCGTGGCCAGGATCACCTCGCCGACGCCGTTGCGACCCACTCGGTCCAGCAGCTCCTGGACCCGGAGGTCGTCCGGGCCGATCCCCTGCATCGGCGAGATGGCCCCGCCGAGGACGTGGTACCGCCCCTTGATCGCGCCGGTCCGCTCCAGCGCCGAGACGTCCTTCGGCTCCTCGACCACGCACACGACCGTGGTGTCGCGGGTGGGGTCCGCGCAGAACCTGCACAACTCGCCCTCGGACACGCCGTAGCACTCGCGGCAGAACCGGACCCGCTCCTTGGCCTGGACGATGGCCTCGGCCAGCCGCCTGGCGTCCTGGGAGGCCGTCTTGACGATGTGGAACGCGAGCCGCTGGGCCGACTTCGGGCCGATGCCCGGCAGGCGATTCAGCTCGTCGACGAGGTCCTGGATCGGTCCCTCATACACCCGCCCAGCCTATCCTTCGTCGACGACTTCAGCTCCGAACTGGGCCTTGAGGAGCTCCTCCGCGGCTTCCTGGGTGGGCGGCGGCTCGTCGTCCTCGATCAGCACGGTGCCCTCGCGCACGGTGGCCCGTACCTTCGGCGACACGCCGAACAGCTCGTCGAGGACCTCGACCAGGTCGGACGACCGCTCCTCGACCTTGGCCGCTCCGACCTCGCGCCCTGGCGGGAACACCAGCTCGAGCTGCTCCCCGTCGAACGAGCCGACCGTGGCCACCTGGGCGCTGGCGAAGAGCACCATCTTCCGCCGGGCCTTCAGCGCCTCGAGCACCTCGGGCCACGACCGCCGGAGCATCTCGGCATCCACCGCCTTCGCACTGGGCGCGTGAGCGCTGGAGGCCTCGGGGCCGCCTCGCGGCTCC
>CALAEC010000035.1 GCA_937890785.1 uncultured Actinomycetes bacterium | reverse complement strand
CCTCCTTCTGACCCTTGGACACCGCCTGGATGCTGCCCCGGATGATCTCGGCGATGAACGCGGCCGTGTAGATCACCAGGCCGAGAAGAAGGGCCGTGTACTCGGGGCTGACCTGGATCCCACCCTCGTAGCCGAACCGCTCTACCACCGGCACGTCGATCGACAGCGGGGCCCCGGTGACCAGGAAACCGACCGCGGCCGCGGCCAGGAACACCAGGGCGGCTGTGGCGAACCGGCGGGGAGGCGCTCCGGCCCGCTCGTTGACCCGGGTGCGCCACCGCCATGCGGCCGCGGCGCCCAGCAACCCGGCCAGGAGAAGCAATGCGAAAGCCCCTGCGCCCGGCCCGGCTCGAACCCAGGGGACGGCGGTCCCGCGGTTCGACAGGAAGGCCACGTCCCAGAGGGACAGCCCCCCGCCGATCACCGGCAGGGCCAGGACCACCGCCACGTACCAGAAGATGATCTGGACCAGCACGGGGACGTTCCGGATCACCTCCACGTATGCCTGGGCGATCCGACGAACCAGCCAGTTCGTGGAGAGCCGGGCCACTCCGATCACCAGGCCGATGAGCGTGGCCAGGACCACGCCCACCGAGGCCACGGCGATCGTGTTCACGACCCCGACCCAGAACGCCTTGAGGAAGCTCTCGCTGGGGCTGTACTCGATGCCCTCCTTGATCCCGAACCCGGCCCGCTGCGCCAGGAAGTCGAACGAGAGGTCGATGCCCTGGCGCCGGACCCCGAACTCCAGGTTCAGGAACACCTCCCTGGCCACGATCACGAGCAGGATCACGAAGACGGCCTGGCCGGCCACCCGGAGGACCCGGATGTCCCGCCAGAGCGGCGGCCTGGTGTGGACGGCGGTGGCCACGGGAGGAGGATAGAAGCGGACGGGGCCCGGGGGGAAGCCCGGGCCCCGTCGCGCTCAGTTCCGGCTTACCGGAACGGGATGGCGTACTGGATGCCGCCGTCCGTCCACAGCGCGTTGATCCCACGCTCGACGTCGATCGGCGTGAGATGCCGGTCGAAGATCTCCCCGTAGTTGCCCACGGCCGCCAGGACGTTCTGCATGAACGTGGGGTCGAGGCCGACCCCCGGGTCGAAGGCCACACCGAGCTCTTCTCCCTCCTCCACCGGCACGCCCAGGAGCGCACCGATGCCCGGAGTGGACGGGCCAGAGGACTCCTGCTCCACGTTCTCGCTGGTGACCTCGACCTCCTCGGCCAGGATGATCCCGTTCACCACCATGTTGAGGGCATCGAACCACTCCTCGTCGCCGTCGAGGACACCCGGCGCCAGCGGCTCCTTCGACATGATGTCGTCGAAGATCACCAGCGGTCCCGTCTCGCCCTCGAACTGCGACTTGAGCCCGGCCAGCTGCGACCGGTCGGATGTCCACCCGTCGCACCGGCCCTGGTTGAAGGCCTCGAGGATCTGGTCGTTGTCCTCCAGCACCACCGGCTCGAAGTCCATCCCCCGCTCGCCGAAGTAGTCGGCCAGGTTCAGCTCGGTGGTGGTCCCGGCGGTGACGCAGACCGCGGTTCCGTCCATGTCATCGATGGATTCGAACTCGCCCTCCCGGACCATCATGGCCTGACCGTCGTAGTAGTTCGGGTGCATGAACGCCACGCCCTCGGTGCCGTCCCGGCTGCTGGTCCAGGTGGTGTTGCGGACCAGCACGTCGTACTGGCCGTCCCGCAGCGCCGTGAATCGGAAGTCGGCGTCGATCGGCACGAGCTCGAAGTGCTCGCCCTCCTGGGGATCGGCCGTGGCGAACACGGCCGCGGCGAAGGCCTTGCAGAAGTCGATGTCGAAGCCCTCGATGACACCCTCGGCCGACTCGAACCCGAACCCCGGCACGGTAGCGTTCACGCCGCACCGCAACATCCCGCGGTCCTGGACCACCTGGAGCAGGCTCTCCTGCTCCTGGGCCTGGCCCTCCGCCCCGCCCTCGCCCTCCGCCGCCGGCTCCGGCTCGTCCGTGCAAGCTGCCGCGAGCAAGGCAAGCACCGCGACGAGCAGCGTCGATCTGCGCAGTATCCGCATCGCCCCTCCTTCGGTCGGGGGCCCGCTCCCACCCGGCGGGCCCGCACTCTCAAGCCGGAGCGAGCATAGCCCCTGGGCAGCAAGGGGGACAAATGCGGCCATGCCGGGAGTACCCCCAGCGAGGACAAGCAGAGGGTCAGTGCCGGAAGTGCCTGATCCCGGTGAGGACCACGGCCATGCCGTGCTCGTCGGCGGCTTCGAGGACCTCCTGATCCCGGACCGATCCGCCGGGGTGGATCACGGCCCTGACGCCGGCCGCGGCGGCCCGGTCGATGCCGTCCCTGAACGGGAAGAAGGCGTCCGAGGCCATCACCGCGCCCGTAGCCCTGGGCCCGGCCTTGCGGCAGGCGATGTCGACCGCGTCCACCCGGCTCATCTGGCCTGCCCCGATCCCAACGGTGGCCCGCCTCGAAGCCAGGACGATGGCGTTCGACCGGACGCGAGCCGCCACGCGCCAGGCCAGGAGCAGGTCGTCCCACTCGCCCGTTTCGGGCTCGCGGCGGCCGGCCACCGTGAACGACTTGGTCGGCTCGTCCACGGGATCGGGCTCCTGAACCAGGGCGCCCCCTTCGATGGGGCGAACCTCCGGACCTGCCGCTCCGGGGCGGGGAGCTCGGAGGAGCCGGAGGTTCGACCTGGACTCGAACGCCTCCCGCGCCTCCGGGGTGAACCCAGAGGCCACCACGACCTCGGTGAACACATCCGACATGGCCTCGGCCGTCGGCCCGTCGACCTCCGCGTTGAAGGCAACCACGCCACCGAAGGCCGAGACCGGATCGGAGGCCAGGGCGCCCCGATACGCTGCCTGGAGGGTGTCGGCCACCGCGGCGCCGCACGGGTTGGTGTGCTTGACGATGACCGCGGCCGGCTCGTCCAGCGACCACGCCAGTTCCCGGGCGGCCTCGGCGTCGAGCCAGTTGTTGAACGACATCTCCTTGCCCTGGAGGACCTCCGCGCCGCCCAGGGGCCCGGGGGTCAGGACCTCGCGGTACAGGGCCGCGGCCTGATGCGGGTTCTCGCCGTACCGCAGCGTGGCGATCCGTTCGAGCCCCACGGTCAGTGACGGGGTGAAGCCGTCGCCGCGGCCGCGGAACCACGCCGCGATGGCGGCGTCGTACGTCGCCACGTGGGCGAACGCCTCCTCCGCGAGCCGGGCCCGCAGCTCGAGGGTGGTCCCGCCGTCGACGACCGCGCGCAGGATCTCCTCGTACCGGGCCGGGCTCACCGCCACCGCCACCGACCGGTGGTTCTTGGCCGCGGCCCGCACCAGCGTGGGGCCGCCGATGTCGATCTCCTCGACGACCTCGTCATCGGTGCCGCCGCCGATGGCGGCCCGCTCGAACGGATAGAGGTTCGCCACGACCAGGTCGAACGGCTCGATGCCGTGCTCGCGCAGCTCGTCGAGGTGCTCCGACTTCGTCCGGTCGGCCAGGATCCCCGCATGGATGGCGGGGTGCAGCGTCTTCACCCGACCGCCGAGCAGCTCGGGCACGCCGGTCACCTCGGCCACCTCCGAGACCTCGACGCCGGCCTTCCGGATCGCCCGGGCCGTGGAGCCGGTCGAGATCAGGGTGACCCCCGCGCCGGCCAGCCCCCGCGCCAGCGCATCCAGGCCGTCCTTGTCCGAGACCGAGACCAGGGCCCGGCGCACCGGGAGACGCTCGCTCATGTGACCACGGCTCGGCGCCCCTCGAGCCGCACTCGACGCTCCAGCAATGCCCGAACCGTCTCGGGGTACAGGCGATGCTCCACCTCCTGGATCCGGGCGTGCAGGGTCTCCTCGTCGTCGTCGGGAAGAACGGCAACGGCCTCCTGGGCCACGATGGGGCCGTGGTCCACCTCCTCATCGACGAGGTGGACCGTGCAGCCGGTGACCCGAACCCCCCAGGCCAGCGCGTCGCGTACGGCGTGGGCGCCGGGGAACGCCGGGAGCAGTGATGGGTGCACGTTCACCATCCGCCCCCAGAACGCACGCACGAGCGGCGCCGTCAGGATGCGCATGTAGCCGGCCAGGCACACCACGTCGATCGACGCGCGCCGGAGCAGCTCGAGGAGGGCGGCGTCGTGCCGTTCCGCGTGCTCGACGGGATCGAGGTGGACGGCCCGCACCCCCGCGGTCCGGGCCCGGTCGAGTGCCTTGGCCTCGGCCCGGTCCGACACGACAAGCGCCACCGCCGGTCCCACGACCGGATCGTCGAGCAGCGCCTGCAGATTGGTGCCGGAGCCCGACGCGAGCACGGCCACGCGCGCGTCCACGGCCCGGAGGATAGGCGAGAATGAGACCCCGTGGCCGCGCCCGAAACAGCGACCCCTCGCGAGCGATGCGAGCTTCACGAGGACCGGCCGGCGGTGGGGCGCTGCGAGTCGTGTGGCCGGGCCACGTGCCTCGACTGCGCCATCCCGTTCCGAGGCCGTTTGCTCTGCGAGTCGTGCGCGTCCCGTGAGCTCGGCGTCCCGGAGCCCCCGGCCCGGCCGACCCATCGTCTGCGCCGGCCCGACGTCACCGCGACGGTCCTCCTTTCGCTCGCCCTCCTCCTGACGATCCCGCCGTGGCATCGGTCGGGCCCCTTGACCGAGCTCCTGTCGGCATGGAGGCCCGGCCCCCAGCCGTGGCCGCTCCTGACGTCGATCGGTACGGTGGTGGCGCTCGGCCTGGCGGTGGCCCCCATGGCGGTGGGGACGCTCCCCCTGCGCACCATCACCGCCTCCTACGCCCTGGTCGCCACGATCGCCACCGCGGCCGCGGTGGTGGCGCTGGCCGCATCGCCCGACTACACCTCGCCCACGCCGGCGCCCTTCGCCATGGCCGCGCTGACCGCCTCCGGGGCGGCGCTGGGCCTCGTCAGGGCCCGACGGCTTCGTCCTTGACTCGGGCCGCGGCCCGGCTGTTGAATACGCGGGGCGCCGCGTGGGCGGCGCGAGGGGAAGCGAAAGGAGCGCACATGGCGCAGCCGCAACGGCCCGGAGGGTTCGACATGGCCCGGATGACCACGGGGTCCAAGGTCGTCCTCGTGACGGCGATCCTGCTGTTCATCGACCTGTTCTTCCCGTGGCAGGGCGTGGACTTCGGCGAGTTCCTCGGGACCGACCTCGGGAGCGCCAACGTCTCCGGGTTCGACGGGCTCGGCGTCCTGGTGGCCATCCTGTGCATCGCCGTGATCGTCTGGGAGGGCATGCTCGCCGCCGGGGTCAACATCAACATGGGCACCACCTCCCCCGCCCTGATCGGCGCCGGCTTGGCCGGGGCCACGGCGCTCTTTACGATCATCTCGTTCCTGACCAAGCTCGAGGCCATCAAGTGGGCTGCCTTTGTCGGGCTGGTGCTGGCCCTGGTGATGGCGTACGGCGCCTACCTCCGCTTCCAGGAGAGCCAGGCCGGAGCTCGG
The DNA here is from genome assembly GCA_937890785.1 of uncultured Actinomycetes bacterium. Lineage (GTDB taxonomy): Bacteria > Actinomycetota > UBA4738 > UBA4738 > CALAEC01 > CALAEC01. Next base: position 9,355 of record CALAEC010000035.1, on the reverse strand, counting down.
CCGCCCGCCGCGTAGCACGACCCTGGGGATTCGTTCGGGCCCGGGCCATCGCCCGGGCCCGATCCACGTCCGAGCCGGTGCGCCGCCAGACCACCCGCGACTCCGCCGACAACACCCCACGCCAGGGCGGCCAGAAACGTTGGGACCAGCGGCGGGCCCAGGGCGACGCCGCTCTCGCCGAGGGCTCCCCCCAGCGGTCCGGCGAACCGGTACCCGACCGAGGCCAGGTACGCGAGGGCCACGACGATGGGGGCGAACAGCGCCCCGGCCGCTGCGCCCGCGGCGGCCGCCGCGGCCGCCCCACTCGAGCCTCGTCGTCGGGCCGCCCACCAGCCGCCGCTGAGCGTGGCCGCCAGCGGGACCACGACGAACAGGAGGTAGCCGGGAGCGACGTCCAGCGAGACCTCCCCGCAGGTGGGCTCGCCGAGCGTGATCAGCACACAGGTCGACTCGCCGGCGCGCAGCTCGATCGGTACACCCATGGCAGCCACGGCCGCGCCGATCCCCGCATTCGGGAGGAGCAGGGCCGTCACCAGCAGGACGGCGGCGGCCCCGGCCCATCCTCGGGCCCCCGCCGAGTCCAGGAAGGCCCTGGTGGCGTTGGGGTGGAGCGCCACCACCACGAGGATCCCCGCCGTCCCCCCCGCCGCCAACATCCACGACATCCGCCAGGCCCCGGCCGCCGCGGCCCACACCGACCGGGCGGCGTCACGGCTGGAGGCCAGGCCGCCGGCCACGCCGCAGGCGAGGGCGATCGCCCCCGGGGCCAGGGCCGACCACCACAGCGACGGGTGGGCGGCGGCCTGCCCGGGGTCGGCGAACCCGGCACCGAGGAGGATGGCGGGGTCCGACCCGTCCGCGAGCAGCGCGGAAGCCACCGAGAGCGCCGCGTAGGGCGCGGCGACCAGCGGCCCGCCCAGCGGTCCGCCGGCGGCTCGCCCGCCCCGCACCAGCAGCCACCCCGCTCCGGCCGTGGCCAGCAGGAGGGCCACCCGGACGGTGAACCCGACCTCGACCGCTCCCCCGAACAGGCCACCGGGGCCGGACGCGTCGACCAGGAGCATCTCCACCGGGACCCGGTGGACGAACGAGGGAGCGAGCGCGCCGGCCCGGAGGACGGCTCCGGCCGTGGGGTCGAGCGGCCCCGCGGCGCGCAGGAGGGCCACGACCTCGCCGAGCACGAGGAGCACGCCGAAGGCCGCGGCGCCGTGCCACAGGGCGGCGCGAGCGCCGCCGGGGCTCACGACAGGGCGGCCTCGACCAGCTCGGCGACCTCGGTGGGGTTGCGGCCCACCCGCACGCCCACGGCCTCGAACGCCTCGGCCTTGGCTTGCGCGGTCCCGGTCGAGCCGGTGATGATGGCCCCGGCGTGTCCCATGCGCTTCCCGGGCGGCGCCGTGAACCCGGCCACGTAGGCCACCACCGGCTTCGTCATGTGCTCGGCGATGTACTCGGCGGCGCGCTCCTCGTCGGACCCGCCGATCTCGCCGATCAGGACCACCGCTTCGGTTTGCGGGTCGGCCTCGAACCGTGCGAGCACGTCGACGAAGCCCGTCCCGATGATGGGATCGCCGCCGATGCCGATGCAGGTGGACTGGCCGATCCCGCGCTGGGTGAGCTCGTTCATGATCTGGTACGTCAGGGTGCCCGACCTCGACACCAGCCCGACACCGCCCTCCTTCGTGATCTCGCCCGGGATGATGCCGAGGTTGGCCTTGCCCGGCGAGATCAGCCCGGGGCAGTTCGGACCGATCAGCACATGCTCCTTGCCGCGCAGGTAGTTCGCCACCCGGGCCATGTCGAGCACCGGGATCCCTTCGGTGATGCACACGATCAGCGAGACGCCGGCGTCCGCGGCCTCGAGGATGGCGTCCGCAGCGAAGCGGGCCGGAACGAACGTGATCGAGGCATCGGCGCCGGTGGCCTCGACGGCTTCAGCCACCGAATCGAACACCGGGATCCCCTCGACGTCCTCGCCGGCCTTGCCCGGCGTGACGCCGGCCACGACGTTCGTGCCGTAGTCGCGGTTCCGGAGCGTGTGGAACCGCCCTTCCTTCCCGGTGATGCCCTGGACCACCACCGGCGTGTCGGCCTCGAGGAGGACCGCCATCAGGCGGCCGCCTCCACGGCCAGGCGGGCCGCCTCGAGCATGGTGGCGGCGGGGACGATCCGAGTGTGACCCGCGTCGGCCAGGATCCGACGGCCCTCCTCGGCATTCGTGCCGTCGAGCCGGACCACGATCGGCACCGTGGCCTCGACCCGCTCGAGCGCCTCCAGGATCCCCCTGGCCACCAGGTCGCCGCGGGTGATGCCGCCGAAGATGTTGACCAGCACCGACCGCACCGCCGGGTCCGACAGGATGACTTCGAGCGATGCCGCCATCACGTCGGCCCCCGCGCCGCCGCCCACGTCGAGGAAGTTCGCGGCCGCGCCCCCGGCTTGCTGGACCACATCGAGAGTCGACATGACCAGCCCGGCCCCGTTCCCGATGATGCCGACCTGCCCGTCCAGCTTGACGTACTGGAGACCGAGCTCGCGGGCCCGCGCCTCGGTCGGCTCGAGGGGGAACGCCGAGGCGTACTCGGCGAGATCCGGATGACGGTACAGCGCGTTGTCGTCGATCGTGACCTTGGCGTCGAGGGGCACCACCCGTCCGTCCTTGAGCACCGCCAAAGGGTTCACCTCGACCAGCGTGGCGTCGTTCGTGATGAGGACCTCGTAGATGCGCTCCAGGAGCGCACCGGCGCCGTCGCGCGCATCCTCGGGGAAGCCGCCGACCAGGCGGCGGACGTGGAACGGCTTCAGGCCGAGGAGCGGGTCGATCGCGGCCCGGCGGATCGCCTCGGGACGGGTCGCGGCAACCTCCTCGATATCGATGCCGCCCTCGCTCGAGGTCATGGCCACGTAGCGCTGTTCGGCGCGATCGAGCGTGACGGCCATGTACAGCTCTCGCTCGATGTCGACCAGCCGCTCCAGCAGGACTCGGGTCACGGTCATCCCGTTGAAGCCGTCCTCGAACATCTTCCGGGCGGCCCGCCCGGCCTCCTCCGGTGTCTTCGCCAGCACGATGCCCCCGCCCTTTCCCCGACCGCCCGCCTGCACCTGGACCTTCACGGCCACGGGACCGAGGCGGCCCGCCGCCCCTCGGGCCTCGGCGGCGCTCGCGGCGACCGCTCGCGGGATCAGCTTGATCCCGTGCCGCTCGAACAGCTCCTTGCCCTGGTGCTCGAGGAGGTCCATGCGCTAGGACGCCGCCCTGGTGCCCGGGAGCCGGGTCCGGAGCCAGTCGATGATGTCCGAGGTCGGGGTGCCCGGCGTGAAGATCCGCTCGATCCCTGCCTCATCGAGCGGCCCGACGTCTTCCTTGGGGATGATGCCGCCGCCGAACACCACGACGTCGTCGGCCCCGCGCTCGCGGAGGAGCCGGACCACTCGGGGGAACAGTGTCATGTGCGCGCCGGAGTGGATCGACAGCCCCACGGCGTCTGCGTCCTCCTGGATCGCGGTCTCGGCGATCTGCTCGGGGGTCTGGTGCAGCCCGGTGTAGATCACCTCGTATCCCGCGTCCCGAAGGGCCCGGGCCACCACCTTCGCTCCTCGGTCGTGGCCGTCGAGCCCGGGCTTGGCGATGACGATGCGGTGCTTCTCGGGCATGAGCCCTGGGAGTTTATCGCGGCCAGGTTCGATACAGCGGTACACCGTGGTCGGCGATGCGGCGCCAGGGCTGGCGGCCCTTCCGGGCCAGCTCGACGGCCCGGCGGCGCGCTTCGACCACCACGCGGAGGTCGCTCCCGAAGCGACGGCGGAAACGGTCCCGCAGTCCCATGAACCGCTCCCTGACGTCGGCCTGGCGGTCGGGCGCCGTGAGCACCGCGACCTCGATCACGTCAGACTCCAGGCCCTCTCCCCAGGCCAGCTCGCCGAACAACAGGGCCGCTCGAACCAGCTCGGACCGAGAGGCGATGGCTCGGCGGAGGTACGCCACGAGTTCGTCTGCGGCTTCGGCCTCCCACTCGAACAGCTGCCGGACCGCCCGGACCGCGACGTGGTCCTCGTTGAGGTCGTAGAGTCCGTACCCCAGGCCTCGGTGGATCACCACGATTCCCTGGCTGGCCAGACCGGCCAGGATCGCGCCGACGCGCGGGTGCGACACGCCGGCGCGCTTGGCGACGGCCCGGGCGGACAGGTTCTCCTCAGGCCGCTTCAGGACGAGGACCCTGAGGACGCGGATGTGGCCGCGGCTCCCGAGTACGTCGTCCAGGGGCGTGTCGAATCGGATGGGACACCTCCCAGCGGGGGTTCCAAAGAGAGCGACGGCCTCCTACGGTAAGGAAAGGTACCACGCGGAAACTATGCTTGCCACCACTTCGGGGATGGCGAACGCGGAGGGGTCGAGCGGGATGCCCCCCGGGTGGTGAAGGCGGGCCGGGGGCGACGATAATGGAGGCGTGTCCACCCGTCGGATCCATGTCCGGGCGCCGGGGGTCAAGACCGGTCAGCGGATCGGTCCCCTCGGGCCGTTCCGGGGCACCCTCGGCATCCACTGGGTGGTTGGATCGATCGCCGCCGGCCTGGTCATCGTGCTGATCGGCACCTGGTTCCTGTTCCGGCCACCGGGGCCACCGTTCCGCGAGGTCGAGGGCATCGGCCTCGACGACGTCGCCCCGGGGACGGCCCGGGAGGTCCTGGCCGGCGTGTACCTGGGAGTCACCGAGGGAGGCCGGGCCGTCGCGGTGGCCGAGCCCGCCAACTGCCCGTTGGAGGTCGTCGAGGGCGGCTACCTGGATTGCGCCCGACAGCCGTATGGCTTCGATGGAACCGGGCGAAAGGGCCGGGAGCTGACCGTCCTCCCGATCCGGATCCACCAGGACGTGATCTACATCGACACGTCCGCGCTCAGCCGACCCGCCTGAGCGGGGCGTACGCGAGCAGCAGGTGCTTCTCCCCCTCGTCCTGGAACATCACCACGGCCTCGGCGTCGTGGCCGGCGCCTGACACCGACACCACCACGCCCTCGCCGTACCGGTCGTGCACCACGGTGTCCCCCGCCGACACCTCTGGGGGCGCGCCCGGCGCCACCACCTCGCCGTTCCCGCTGGCGGCCGACTGCTCGAGGTCCTCGATCAGCTCGGCGGGGACCTCGTTGAGGAACCGCGACGGCGGGTTGTACGAGGACGCCCCGAACAGGGTCCGGCTCCACGCGTGGGTCAGGTACAGCCGGCGCCGGGCCCGGGTGATCCCCACGTAGGCCAGCCGGCGCTCCTCCTCGAGCTCGTCGGCGTCGGTCATCGACCGGAAGTGCGGGAAGATCCCGTCCTCCATCCCCACGATGAGCACCACCTCGAACTCCAAACCCTTGGCGTTGTGGAGGGTCATGAGCGTCACGCTCGATGACGCCTCGTCGTACTCGTCCTGCTCGGTGACCAGGGCGATCTGTTCGAGGAACTCGGGGAGCCCGGAGTCGGGGAACCGGGCCTCGAACTCGGCGCCCACGCCCACCAGCTCTCGGAGGTTCTCCTTGCGGCTCTCGGCCTCGACGGTCCGTTCGGCGTCGAGCTCCGCCATGTACCCGGACTCGGTGAACGCGGCCTCCACCATCCGCGACGGCCGCGCGTCCTCGGCCAAACGCGCGGCCAGCCGCTCCATCACATCGACGAACCCCTTCACGGCCGAGGTGGCCCGGGCCGAGAGCACCGCGATCTCTTCTGACCGGCGGCACGCCTCCAGCAGCGGGACACCCTCGTCCCGGGCGAACCCCTCCAGCGCGGCCACGGTCTGGTCGCCGATCCCCCGCTTCGGGGTGTTGATGATCCGCCGAACGCTCACCGCGTCCTGGGGGTTCACCAGGGCGCGGAGGTACGCCAGCGTGTCCTTGATCTCCCGGCGCTCGTAGAACCGCACGCCCCCGACCACCCGGTACGGGATCCCCGCCTTCATGAACACGTCCTCGATCACCCGCGACTGCGCGTTGGTCCGGTAGAACACCGCGATGTCGCCGTAGGCGTGCTCGGCCTGGTCGGTGACCAGGCTCTCCACCTGCTGGGCCACGAACCATCCCTCGTCGTGCTCGTCCTCGGCTCGGTACCGGATCACCGGCGTGCCGTGCTCGGCCTCGGTCCACAGGTTCTTCGGCTTGCGCTGGAGGTTGTTCTCGATCAGCGCGTTGGCCACCTCGAGGATCGTCCGGGTGGACCGGTAGTTCTGGTCGAGGATGAACTCCTCGGCGTCCGGGTAATCGTGCTCGAAGTCGAGGAGGTTCTGGATCGTGGCCCCCCGCCACGAGTAGATCCCCTGGTCCGCGTCGCCGACCACGCAGATGTTCCGGTGCTTCGCGGCCAGCAGGTTCACCAGGTGGTACTGGGCCCGGTTCGTGTCCTGGTACTCGTCGATCAGGACGTACCGGAACCGCTCCTGGTAGTGCTCGAGGACCTCGGGATGGTCCCGGAAGAGCCGGACCGTCCGCAGGATCAGGTCGTCGAAATCGACGGCGCCGGCCGCGGACAGGCGCCGCTCATACTCGCCATACAGGTCCGCGACCGTGCGCTCGTACCAGTTGCCCGCGGCCTCTGCGACCTCGGCCGCCGTCAGGAGGTTGTCCTTGGCCTTGCCGATGGCCGAGGCGATGGCCCGGGGCGGGAACCGCTTCGCGTCGACGCCGGCCGCGTCGAGGCACATCTTGATGACCCGCTCGGTGTCGCCCTCGTCGTAGATCGAGAAGTGCGACGGCAGGCCCAGGATGGCGTGCTCCCGGCGAAGGATCCGGGCGCAGGCCGAGTGGAACGTGAGGATCCACATCCCTCGGGCGATCCGCGTGCCGACCAGGGCCTCCACCCGGTCGGCCATCTCCTGGGCGGCCTTGTTGGTGAACGTGATCGCCAGGATCGACTGGGGCCGGACCCCTCGCTCGGCGATCAGGTAGGCGATCCGGTGGGTCAGGATCCTGGTCTTCCCCGAGCCGGCCCCGGCCACGATCAACACGGGCCCGTCGGTATGCAGGACCGCCTCGCGCTGCACCGGGTTCAGCGGAGCCAGGAGGGGGGAGTCGCCCACGAACCGATGATATCGCCGCGTATCCTCGGCCCCGTGGAACCGGGACGACGGTCCGGGTGGCTGGCGGCGGCCGTGGGCGTGGCCGCCGGGGCCTTGTCAGGCCTGTTCGGGGTCGGCGGCGGCATCCTCATCGTCCCCGGGCTGGTCCTGTTGCTGCGGATGCCGCAGCGCCGGGCCCACGCCACATCGCTGGCCGCGATCGTTCCGATCGCCCTGGCCGGAGCCGCGGGCTACGCCATCGAGGGGGCGGTCGAGTGGGTCGCTGCAGCCCTCCTGACCGCGGGCGGCGCGCTCGGAGCGGTGGCCGGCACGACCCTCCTGCGTCGCATCCCGGAGCGAGGCCTGCGCGTCCTGTTCGCGCTGTTCCTGCTGGCCGCTGCGGCCAGCCTGCCGTTCGAGGTCACGGCCGGTGAGGGCGCCGTCGAACTCGACGCGGTCACGGGGACGCTGCTGGTCGCCCTCGGCGTCGTCGCCGGGGCCATCGCCGGCCTGCTCGGCGTCGGTGGCGGCATCATCATGGTCCCGGGCCTGGTGCTGCTGGCCTCGGCGTCACCGGCCATCGCCAAGGGGACCTCGCTCGTGGTGATCATCCCCACGGCCCTGGTGGCCACGATCCGAAATCTCCGTCACGGGGAGGTGGAGCCGCGCATCGCCGGAGTCGTCGGGGCGGCCGGCGTGGCGTCGTCGTTCGTGGCGTCGATCCTGTCGGTGCGGATGGATCCGGTCCTGTCGGCGGTGCTGTTCGGCGCCCTGCTGGTGGCCATGGCCGTCCGCCTGCTGCTGGCCGCCCGCGGAAGGCCGCTTCCCGGCGAGGCCCCCGCTACTCCCACTCGATCGTCGCCGGAGGCTTCGACGAGACGTCGAACACCACCCGGTTGACCCCGCGGACCTCGCCGACGATCCGCGAGGAGATCCACTCCAGGACCTCGTGCGGCAGACGGGCCCAGTCGGCGGTCATGGCGTCCTCGCTGGTGACCGCCCGCAGCACCACGGGGTGCTGGTAGGTCCGGCCGTCGCCCATGACTCCGACGCTGCGGACCTCGGCCAGGAGGACGGCGAAGAACTGCCACAGGTGGTCGGCCAGACCGGCCCGGCGGATCTCCTCCTGCACGACGCGGTCGGCCGAGCGAACCATGTCCAGCCGCTCTCGGGTGACCTCCCCGACGATCCGGACGGCCAGCCCGGGGCCGGGGAAGGGCTGCCGCCGGACGATCTCCTCGGGGAGCCCCAGCTCCGCGCCGATCCGCCGGACCTCGTCCTTGAACAGGTCGCGTAGCGGCTCGACGAGCTCGAGGTCCATCCGCTCGGGCAGCCCGCCGACGTTGTGGTGCGACTTGATCTTCGCCGCCGTCCGGCTCCCCGACTCGATCACGTCGGGGTACAGGGTGCCCTGGACCAGAAACCTGGCTTCGCGGTGGTCCCGGGCCACCTCCTCGAACACCCTGATGAACTCCTCCCCGATGGCCCGGCGCTTCTCCTCGGGGTCGGCCACGCCGTCGAGCCTGGCCAGGAACCGGTCCTCGGCCTTGACGTGGACCATCGGGACCCGGAAGTGCCGGGCGAAGGTCTCTTCGACCTGCTCGGGCTCACCATCCCGGAGGAGGCCGGTGTCGACGAACACGCACGCGAGGCGGTCACCGATGGCCCGGTGCACCAGGAGCGCGGCCACCGCCGAATCCACGCCTCCGGAGAGCGCGCACAGCGCCTCTCCCTCGCCGACCTGCGCCCGGACCCGCTCCACGGCCCGTTCGATCACGTTGACGGGGGTCCATTCGGGCAGGAGCCCGCACGCCTCGTAGAGGAACCGCTTCAGGATGTCCTGGCCGTGCGGGGTGTGCGCCACCTCCGGGTGGAACTGCACCGCGAACAGTCCCCGCTCCGGATCCTCCATCGCCGCCACAGGACTCGCCTCGGTGGCCGCCGTGGTCCGGAAGCCGTCGGGCGCGGCCGTGACGGCGTCGCCGTGGCTCATCCACACGACCTGTTCCTGTGGGAGGTCCCGGAACAGGACACCGCCGCTGGACCGCAGGCCCGTTCGGCCGTACTCGCGAGCGCCGGTGGCCGTGACCTCGCCCCCCAGGGCCCGGGCCATGGCTTGCTGGCCGTAGCAGATGCCCAGCACTGGGGCGCCGAGGTCGAGGATCGCCGGATCGAGCTCCGGCGCACCCGGCTCGTACACCGAGGCTGGGCCTCCGGAGAGGATGATCCCGGCGGGACGACGCGCCGCGAGCTCTCTCGGACTCGCGTCGAACGGGACGATCTCGGAGTAGACGTGTGCCTCGCGGACCCGCCGGGCGATCAGCTG
>CALAEC010000034.1 GCA_937890785.1 uncultured Actinomycetes bacterium | reverse complement strand
CGAGGCAGGGATAGATCCTTGCTTGCGGAGGCAGGACGGTCTGTCAGCGAGCAGCCGCTTGGGCGTGCTGGAGACGCTGGGGATGGGCCGTACCGAGCTCCGAGGGTCGCCTGCCCACGCCGTGTGGAGCACCGTTGTCCGACCTGCTGGTCTTTTCCCGGGAGCTGCTCCGGCCCAGCTTATTCGCCCGCCACCCCTGGCCGAAGCGACGCGTCCCCAGTTCGCCGACCTCGCGCGGGTGCTGCCCGATATCGGTCGGTTCGATCCGAACCCGTGGGGGCTGACCTTCGAGATCAGGGACCATGAGCAGCCTCACTGGACGGGGCAGCGCAACTCCCCGGCCACGTTCGGCCACTTCGGCGGGACCGGGACCTTCTTGTGCCCGGAGGCCGGACTGGCGACGGTCGTCCTCACCGGCCGGGACTTCGGGCCTTGGGCCCTGGAGGCCCGGCCCAGCTTCTCCGACGCGGAGCTGGAACGCTACGCTCCGTTCCGTCAGGCTGACCCCTAAACGCTCGATCCCGAAGATGCAGCAGGGCGAGCCCTTGTCAACCCCGGCATGTCCCCGTGAGGGAGCCGAAGTCGACGTGCGGGTTGCGATGAACGACGATCGAGTCTTCCGATCGGACGACGCGGGGGCGCGGTGGCGGGAGGTCGCGGCCCGGCCTGCCGAGGGTGCGCTGGCTCTCAGTCGTGTGAGCTCATTTCCTAGAAGAGCCGCGCCCTAGCCTAGGATGATCGAGGCCTCATCCAACGAGCAAAAGGCTGCCGTGGATCCTGACCTTGAAGGCCGAAGTGAGCGTCCGTTCACCGAACGGACCGCGTGGGTGCGGAATCTGGCGGCGCCCATTCGGGAGTTCATCGCCACCGAGAACGCCAGCGCCGTCGTGCTGCTGGCCGCCACGCTCGCCGCTCTGCTCTGGGCGAACTCGCCCTGGGGATCGACCTACGACGAGCTCTGGTCGACCGAGCTCTCCTTCCGCCTCGGTGGGGCAGACCTGTCGTTGGACCTGCGCCAATGGGTCAACGACGGCCTGATGGCCTTCTTCTTCTTGGTGGCCGGGCTCGAGATCAGGCGGGAGTTCGACATGGGGGAGCTGCGGGAGCGCCGGCGCGTCGCCACCCCCGTCCTCGCCGCAGTTGGAGGCCTGGTCGCTCCGGCGCTCATCTATCTCGCCTTCAACGCCGGTGAGCCCACCGCTCGAGGCTGGGGGATCCCGATCGGGACCGATACCGCCTTCGCCCTCGGCGTCCTCGCCCTCGTCGGCCGACGGTGCCCCGCTCGGATCCGGGTTTTCCTGCTCACGCTGGTGATCGTGGACGACGTCGGCGCGCTGACCGTCGTCGCTTTGGCCTACACGGGCCATGTCTCGCCCATCGCCCTCCTGCTCGCCGTGGTCCTCTTCGGCGTCGTGCTCGCCCTTCGTCGCGCCGGGGTCCGGCACGGCGTTCCCTACTTCATCGTCGGTCTCGGCGTGTGGCTCTCGATGCTCGCCTCAGGGGTACATCCCACGATCGCCGGGGTTGCCCTGGGCCTGCTCGCCACGGCCCACCCGCCCGCACGGGAGGATCTCCAGCGCGCGGGTGCCCTGTGGCGTCTGTTCCGCGAGCAGCCCACCCCCGAGCTCGCCCGCTCCGCCAGCAGGGGAGTGACGGTGGCGATCTCCCCGAACGAGCGGCTGCAGCACCTGTTCCACCCGTGGACGAGCTTCGTCATCGTCCCCCTGTTCGCGCTGGCCAACGCAGGGGTGGAGATCAGCGGCGAGGCGCTCTCCGGGGCCGCCTCGTCCCCCATCGCGCTCGGGATCGTCTTCGGCCTCGTCGGCGGCAAGGCTATCGGCATCATCGGCGCCACGTGGCTGGCCACCCGCCGCTTCCCGCGGACGCTCCCCTGGCCGCCCCTGGTCGGGGCGGCGACGGTGGCGGGGATCGGGTTCACCGTCTCCCTGCTGATCGCTGACATCACCTTCCAAGGTCAGGACCTCGAGGAGGCGAAGCTGGGGATCTTCGCCGCCTCGACCCTCGCCGGCTCCCTCGGCTGGCTCGTGTTCCGGGCCATCGAGCATCTGCCCAGGCGGGTGGTCGCTCCGGAGCGGACGCGGGTCGCGGAGCCGCTCGTGGATCTGGCCGACCCCGTCGATCCCGGGCTCGACCACCTCCGTGGGCCCGACGACGCGCCGGTCACGCTTGTCCAGTACGGTGACTTCGAGTGTCCCCACTGTGGGCAGGCCGAGCCGGTCATCAGGCAGCTCCTGGCGAAGTTCGGCACCGAACTGCGCTTCGTGTTCCGCCACCTCCCGCTCGCCGATGTGCACGAGCACGCCCAGCTCGGGGCGGAGGCAGCGGAGGCGGCCCACGCCCAGGGTAGCTTCTGGGAGATGCACGACCTTATGTTCGCCCACCAGGACGCCCTCGACCCCGACGACCTGTCCCGCTACGCCGCCGAGCTGGGGCTGGACGTCGAGCGCTTCTCGGAGGAGCTGCGCACGCGCAAGCACGCGCCCAGGATCGCTCGTGACGTCGAGAGCGCCGATCAGAGCGGGGTCGTCGGCACGCCAACCTTCTTTATCAACGGGCGCCGCCACTACGGCCCCTACGACCTCGACACCCTGGCGGGCAGGGTGGAGCGAGAGGCCAGAGAGACCATCGCCCGGGGGCGACCCGCGTGATTACAACTGGAGGACTTCCGTCAGCCGGAACGCAGCTCGCCGACCCACTCCCGGAGCCGGGGCAGGTGCTCCCCGTAGTGCTCCGCTCCCGCCTTCCGGATCCAGTACGCCGCTTCCGGAGTCAGCTCCGGGAGCTCGCCCCATGCAAGGAGCATCCTGGCTCTTGCTGCCGAGGCCTGGGCCCGAACCGTCTGGAGGGGGACGTCCTTCATGAGCTCGAGGAATGTCCGGTTCATCGCATCGATGTCGGTCTCCTCGTGCTTGTATGTGCCCACCCGGATCCGTAGCAGGAAGACCCCGGCCTCGGCCAGCCAGCTCCCGATGTGGGCCAGGAGGTCCTTGGCCGACCATCCCTCGGGGTAATAGCCTGGCTGCTCCGTCTCCTGCGGCGTGAGGGAGTCCATCAGAGCGTGGAGCTCGTCCCAGCCGGCGTCCTCCGCGGCCATCAATACGGAGGCGCCCGGTTGGCTTCCCGTCTCGGGTCCTCGGCCGTTCACGACCTAACCTCCCAACGCGTATGCGATGGCCTTGTCGGTGCCCATGGCCCGTCCTTCGTCCCAGGCGCGCTCGGCTGTCTCCGGATCGAGGCTCCGACGGGACTCCTCGAGCTTCTCCCCGGACAGCATCAGCTCCGCGGGAGCGCCCCCGCCGGTCTGATCCTTCACCGCCTCGGACGCACCGGCCAGGCGCAGAGCCCGGACGTGTCGCCCCTCCACCATAGCGATCATCGCCATCGCCTCCAGGACCATGGCGATCCCGGTTGGATTCCCCACCTCGACGAAGATCTCGAGGGCCTCGCGTTGGGCGGCGGAGGCCGCGTCGCTGTCGCCGACCAGCAGGTAGTATGAGCCCAGTCCGGAGAGGGCGTCGGTACAGCCTCCGGTCCCACCGGTTGGCCTTCCCTGACGACGCAAAGGTGGGCCCACCGCCACCCTCGGGCTGAGCGATGCCGTACAACAGAGATCCTAACTAGGGGCTGTTCCGGAAACCCCAACCGTCGCCACGCCTGCTCGGTGCAGCTCGGATCCGCCGGGTCAACAGTCTTGATGCTCAAGGCACCGCGAGGATGGACCGGCGGAGCGTCAGGGTCAACCGCGCCCGCTGGAAGCGATTCGCGGGGCCCGGGGGAGCGCCTGTGTCCCGTCTGTGTCCCGTGTACGACCGGAAGAAGGTGGGGAACGTCGAGGAACGCTGAGC
>CALAEC010000033.1 GCA_937890785.1 uncultured Actinomycetes bacterium | reverse complement strand
TGTGATTCTAGGACGGGGTAGTGACACGAACGTCCGGGACTCAGGCGCGCCGACCCTGAACGTCCATACTCCCGGCAGCGATGCGGGACCCCTGGGGACGGCGGCTCGACTTCTTCGACGTCCTCGCGCTGACGCTCGGCGTGGGCTTCTTCGCCATCTCCGTCGTCTGCGTGATCGCCTTCGTGACCGCGCTCTCGACGCTGGGCGACCGGCCCGAGACCTACATGTTCGGGGTCGGGTTCCTGAAGGGGATCCGGGTCCTCGGGGTGATCTTCTTCGCGCTCGCCGCGATCGTGACGTTCTTCACCGGCTGGGCCATGGCCGGCGGGCTGATTCGCCGATGGTGGCGGGAGCTCCGGAGGCCCAATGAGGAGGAAGGGATCGATGCAGACGACGGTGCAGGTGGTCAGCGGGGACCAGCGGCGCGCTGAGGCGTCGCCGACCCCAGGGATGCGGCGGGAGCAGGCGTTCGCGGACGAGGGAACGTGGGTCGGCGTGGCCCGTACGGAGCCGAGCAAGGTCACCGGTTGGCACCACCATGGGGAGTTCGACACCTTCTTCTACTGCATCTCCGGGCGCGTGCGGGTGGAGCACGGGTCCGGCGGCAGGGAGGCGGTCGAGGCAGGCCCCGGCGACTTCGGCCGCATCCCTCGGGAGGTCGTCCATCGCGAGTCGAACCCGGCGGACGAGGAGTGCGTCGCCGTGGTGTTCCGGGTGGGAAGCGGCGTTCCGGTGGTCAACGTCGAGGGTCCCGATGCCTGATGCCGAAACGCCGGCGCGCCGGTGGGTCGAGGCCTGGACGCGAGCGTGGCCCGCACGCGACCCGGAACCGATCGCCGCGCTGTACTCGGAGTCGGCGTCGTACCGAGCCCTGGCGTTCCGCGAGCCGGATCTCGGCCACGAGGGCGTGCGCCGCTACCTGACGGAGACCTTCGCCGCCGAAGAGGATGTCGAGTGCCGGTTCGGCGAACCGATCGTGTCGGGCAGCCGGGCCGCCGTGGAGTGGTGGGCGTCCTGGGTCGAGGACGGCCGACCTCTCACCTTGGCCGGCGTGACCGTGCTGCGCTTCGACGCGCGGGGCAAGGTCATCGACCAGCGCGACTACTGGAACGAGGTGGACCGCCGGGTCCAGGCGTACGACGACTGGTGACGCCGGTCAGGTCCGGCGGTTCACGAAGCCGGCGACGACGCCCGCCAGGAACAGGACCCCGGCGATGACGACCAGCCAGAAGAGGCCCTCGACCAGCAGCCCGATGCCTCCGGCGAGCAAGGCCAGGATGATGAGGATCACCACGAGTACCACGGCCACCTCCTCGTCCGCGCGGTAGATACCCGAGGGGGCCGGCCCCGAATCAGCCGGACCGCCGCTTCCCCTTCCGCGAGGCCTCGACACTCTCCTTGAGCGCGGCCATCAGCTCGGTGACGGGTGGCGGCTGGCGGGCGGCCTCGGCCTCTTCCGGCCGGGCAGTCGGCGTCTTCTCCGCCAGCATCCGGAGCAGCTCCTCCCGGTACTCGTCCGAGTACGCGGCTGGATCCCATTCGGTCGTCAGCTCCTCGATGAGCCGAACCGCCAGCTCGAGCTCGCGCTGGTCGACCTCGACCTCCTCGAGGCCAGGCGCCAGGTCCGAGGGGTCACGCACCTCGTCGCCGAAGAACAGCGTCTCCACGGCGAGCACCTGGTGCATCGGCCGGACCGCGACGAGGTGCGGCTTGGTGCGAAGCACGAAGCGGCCGACGCCAACCCGGCTCGCCTCGCGCATGGCCCGGTGGAGGAGCACGTACGGCCTGGTGGCCTCGGCCGCCTGCGGCACCGCGACGTAGGTCTTGTCGAACTGGACCGGGTCGATGTCCTCCAGCGCCACGAAGTCCTCGATGTCGATCGAGTGGCTCCGCTGCGGGCGGACCCGCTCGATCTCCTCGTGCGTGACCAGGACCACGTCGCCCTCCTCGGTCTCGTGGCCCCGCATGAGGTCCTCCCAGGCTACGGGCCGTTCCACGCGGGCCGCGGCTACGTCGCGGGGCGGGCCGACCTCGCGGGGCGGGCCCTCGGCCGGCTGGGCCTCGCCCTGCTCCGGCTCCGGGGCGTCGACGGCCGCCTCGTCAACCACCCGCCGCTGGCGAACCCGCCGTCCCTCGCGGTCGTAGAGGTGGAACCGCACGTCCTTCGGCTCGGTCGCCGGGATCAGGCGCACGGGGATGGCCACGAGCCCGAAGCTCAGGGTCCCGGTCCACACCGCGGTCGGCATCGGGGCCACTCTACCGCCGGGCTCGCGTGCTTTGATACGCGCCGATGGCGGTGCGGCTGGTGGACCGTGACCGGGCGATGCTCGGCGGGGCCCAGGGCGAGGCGGCCCGGCTCGCCATGGAGATCGTGGTGGCTATGGCCGAGTCTGTGGGAGCCGAGCGGCTGGTGGACATCGCGTCAGGGCACATCGACGGCGCGCTCTATCACGGGAAGGTGAGCCTCGACTTCGCGGAGCGGCTCGTCGCCGGCGGCGGGCGGGTCCGGGTACCGACCACGCTCAACGTGGGATCCCTCGACCTGCTTCATCCCGGCCTCTATCGCGGGGACGAGGACACGGCCCGGGCCGGCCGGCGCCTCATGGAGCTGTACGCCGAGATGGGATGCCGTCCCACGTGGACGTGCGCGCCGTACCAGAAGGACGCCCGCCCGGCGTTCGGGGAGCACGTGGCCTGGGCCGAATCGAACGCCATCGTGTTCGCCAACAGCGTTCTGGGGGCGCGCACCGATCGCTACGGCGACTTCATCGACATCTGCGCGGCCATCACCGGACGGGCGCCGTACGCCGGGCTGCACCTGGACGAGAACCGGCGGGGCGAGATCCTGTTCCGGGTGAGCGGTCTCCCTGGCCGGCTCCTCGGCGCGGACGTGCTGTACCCGGTGCTCGGGCACCTGGTTGGCCTCGAGTCCGGGACGCTAGTACCGGTGATCGATGGTCTGCCTGCCGGAACCTCCGAGGATCGGCTCAAGGCCCTCAGCGCGGCCGCAGCTTCGTCTGGCTCGGTGGGGCTGTTCCACGCCGTGGGCGTCACCCCGGAGGCGCCGACTCTGGAGGCCGCACTCCAAGGCGCCGAAGCGGTCCGAACCATCGAGGTGACCATGGAACGGATCGCCCGGGCGCGAGACTCGCTGAGCACGGCAACCGAGGGCGACCTGGACGCGGTCAGCGTGGGGACACCGCATTTCTCGGTCTCTGAGTTCGAGCAACTCGTCGGCCAGCTCGATGGAGCTCGCGTGGCCGACGGGGTGGCGTTCTACGTGTCGACGGGGCGGAGCGTCCTGGCCGAGGCCGAGTCGAGGGGCTGGATCGAGGTCTGCGAGCGGGCCGGCGTCACGATCGTCGCGGACACGTGCACGTACGTGACCCCGATCTTGCGGAGCGACGCGCGCGTGGTCATGACGAACTCCGGCAAGTGGGCGTACTACGCGCCGGGGAACCTCGACGTCCAGGTCGTGTTCGGCAGCCTCGCCGAGTGCGTGCGTTCCGCCGTGGAGGGGAAGGTGTGGCGCGACCCGGAGGTGTGGGCCGATGGCTGAGGTTCGCGCGCTCGTTCCGGGAGCCGCGAGCGGCCCCGCGCTGGTGCTCTCGGCGCCCCTGTCGTTCTGGGGAGGGGTCGATCCCACCGACGGAAGGATCATCGACCGTCGCCACCCCCAGGCGGGGGAACGTGTGACGGGCATCGTTCTGGTCATGCCGTCCGGCCGCGGGTCCAGCTCGAGCAGCAGCGTGCTGGCGGAGACGATCCGAGCTGGTACGGGCCCCGTGGCGATCGTCCTCGCCGAGCCGGACGGGATCCTCGCCCTCGGCGCCCTGGTCGCGTCGAAGCTGTACGGGACAACGGTCCCGGTGGTGGTGGTGGTGGACGATCGCACCTACCGTTCGATCACCAAGGGAGACGAGATCGAAATTCGCGGCGGAGACCGGCCTGAGGTGCGGCGACAGCCTTGACCTGCCTGGGCGTGATCCCGCCTGAGCTGGTGCTTCTACCCTAGAAGCACTGACCTTCAGCCTGCTGGGCGTTGTTCGGGCCACCGACGAACGGCGGGCTGTTGTCGAAACAGCTGAGGTGACCGACGGTGTTCTGCATCAAGTGGGGAAATCGTAGGACACAGCGATCAGGAAGAGCGCCGACTACCATCGGCCACTCGCCGTGAGGGCCGCCACTGTTCCGCAGGTCGGCGAGAGGGTTTCCTGGGCGTGGTCCTGACTGATCGGTGCGCGAACCGGGATGTCATCGTCAAACACCCAGCAACGCTCTCCCTGCGCCTTCCGTGAGCCTCACCACGTGAGCAGTGACCCGCGCTGCTCGCGAGGCACGCATCTATGCTGGCGGAGTCGTGAGCGGGTACTCCAGGCAGGAGGTCGCCCAGCGG
>CALAEC010000032.1 GCA_937890785.1 uncultured Actinomycetes bacterium | reverse complement strand
TCCACACCGAGGCCGACAGCCCGTAGTCGACGTCGTTGGCCCAGGCGATGGCCTGGTCGTCGTCCTCGAACCGCTGGACGGTGACCACGGGCCCGAACACCTCGCGCTGGATGATCTCGGCGGTCTGGTCGATATCGGTGACCACGCTGGGCTTGTAGAAGAACCCCGGCCCGTCGATCCGCTCGCCGCCGGTGAGCACCTTGGCGCCGGCCTCCCGGGCCCGATCGACGAAGCCACTGACCCGCTCGAGCTGCTCGCTGGACACCACCGGCCCCATCTCGGTGTCGTCCTTCGAGGGATCGCCGACCTTCAGCGACTCGACCGCAGGGACGAGCTCGGACAGCAGGTTGTCGTACACGCCCCCGCCGGCGAGCACGCGCGTGGCCGCGGTGCAGTCCTGCCCCGAGTTGAAGAACCCGGCCGTCTTGATCCACTCCACCGAGGACTCCAGGTTCGCGTCGTCGAAGATCACCACCGGCGCCTTCCCGCCGAGCTCGAGGTGGACACGCTTCAGCGTGGCGGCCGCCTCTCTGGCGACCTCCTTCCCCGTGGTCACCTCGCCGGTCAGCGAGACCATGCCCACGCCGGGGTGCCGGACGATGGCCTGGCCGGTGGGCACGCCGTCGCCGAGCACGACGTTGAACACACCGGGGGGGAAGATGTCCGCGGCCAGCTCGGTCATCCGCAGGAGGGTGAGCGGGGTCCACTCGGACGGCTTGATGACCACGGTGTTCCCCGCGGCCAGGGCGGGGGCGAACTTCCACATGGCCATGTACAGGGGGTAATTCCACGGCGCGATCAGGCCGACAACGCCGATCGGCTCCCGCCGGAGCCACGACGTGTAGAGGGTGGTGTCCTCCTTGTAGTACTCGCCGGTCGAGAGGCCATTGATCACTCGCGCCGCGCCGGCGAAGAACCGGATCTGCTCGGCGATCACCATGATCTCGTCGGAGACCACCCACGAGGACGGCTTCCCCACGTTCTCCGACTCGAGCCGGCCGAGCTCCTCGGCGTTCTCCTCGATGACGTCGGCCAGCTTCAGCAGCATCGCGCTCCGCTCGCCGGGGGTGCTGTCGAACCAGGTCTCGTCGAACGCCTTCTGGGCGGTCCGGACGGCCCGGTCGACGTCTTCCTCGGTGCCTCGGGGGATCTCGGCGATGGTGTCGCCGGTCGTGGGGTTGACCACCGGGAGCCCCTCGCCGGCGGTGCCGTCGGTCCACTCCCCGCCGATGAACATCTGCCTCCGCGTCATCGTCTGCGCCATCCTCGTCCTCCTCCGCCTCTGACCTCCTAGCCTACCGCCGAGGCCGCGACCGCCGCCTCGACGCCCGGGCCAAGGCGCCGGCTCCCCCTGTACGGTCCGGACAAGTCGGCGGTCAGTCGGGCGGGTGCGCCAGGAGATCCCGGGCCCGGATGGCAAGCCAGAACTCCATCCGGTCGTGCGGCGTGGAGAGGTCGCGGCCGGTGAGCTCCTCGACCTTCCGCATCCGGTAGCGGAGCGTGTGCCGGTGGACGAACAGCCCGGCAGCTGCGGACTCCCACCGAGCGTTGTGATCGAGGAACGCCCGTAGGGAGGGGATCAGCTCACCGCCGTGCTCACCGTCGTATCGGTCGAGCGGCGCAAGCACCGAGTCGGCGAACGCGCGGAGGGCGTCGGGCTCCTGGAGCGTGAGGAGGAGGCGGTAGGTTCCCAGCGTCTGGAAATCGGCCACCGGTCGCCGCTCGACGTGGCACACGCGCAGGGCGTAGCGAGCCTCCCGGAGGCTGCGACCGGTCTCCGCCGGAGCCACCGGGCTCCCGGCGCCGGCCACGACCTCGACGCCCAGCCGAGAGGACACCTCGTCCCGGAGCTGCTCGAGAGCGCCGTCCCCGTTCGGGCGGATGAGGACGTACAGAACCTCATCGCGGGGGGCGGTCAGGAAGCCGCCGTCGCGCCGGGACAGCACGTCCTCCACGGCCCAGGTCAGGTCATCCACCGGCAGCTCCGACTCCATGGCGACCACCTCGACCTGTCCGTCCGCCTCCAGGCCGAATCGCCGCAGCCCTCGCGTCGCTTCCCTGGCCGACAGGCTGCCCGCGACCAGCGTGTCGAGGAAGTCGCCCCTGAGCCGGCGCTCGGCTTCGGCAACCGCGCGCGACTTGTCGAGCTCGATGGCCAGCAGCGACAGGGCGTGTCCGGCCACGATGCGATCGAACTGGCTGAGGGCCTCACGTTTGCCGATGGCCAGGAACGCTTCGACCCGGCCACGGGGCCCCACCGGCTGGACCGAGACGTGGTCGCCACGGTCGACCATCGACACGCTGTATCCGAGCTCGGGCGGCCGAGTGTCCCGGAGCTCCTCCCACAGCCGAGGCGCGCGGGCGGCAGCCGAGCGTGGCGAGCCCGCGAGCGGCAGGCCGTGCAGGTCGAGGGCCACGGCCCACCCGTCGATCGCCCCGGACAGGGCCGTCACGACGCCGCGGACACCGGCGCCCTCGAGCACCGCTCGAGTCAGGGCCTGCTGGGCTTCCATCGACCGCTGCAGCACCTCGACCTGTTCCCCGGCCGCCCGGGTGAAGACGGCCTCGGTGATGGCGATGAACGGCACCGGGTAGGGGACCTCGAAGGTCGGGAAGTCGAGCCGATCCGCGGCGTCGGCCAGGGCCTTGGGGACCTTGGCGTAGGTGAAGCCAACGCCGAACCCCAAGCCTGCCAGCCCCGCCGTCGCCAGCCGGTCGACGTAGGCCCGCTGCCGGGCGGGCGTCTTCCCCAGGCCCATCCCGGTGGTCAGGATGAGCTCACCGCCGCGGAGCCAGGGCGTGGGATCCTCCAGCTCGCTCACGTGGACCCAGCGGATCGGCCTCGACGCCCCCGCCCGGCCGGCCACCAGCTTGAGCGCCAGGCCGGGGATCCGAAGGATGTCCTCGATCAGGACCGTCACGACGGGATTGTACGTTCCGTACAAGGCCAGCGGGGAACCCAGCCGGACCGCCACCTCGGTAGGACGGACCGTACAAACGGCCGAGGAGCGTTTCGACCGGGCGCGACGGCTGTCAGGGGCGGCACTTCGGAAGATTGAGCCCATGGAGCTGCCCCAGGAACGACGCCTCGTCACGGACATCCCCGGCCCTCGCTCGCGCGAGCTTCTGGCCCGGCGCAACGCCGCGATCCCGAAGGCGGTGTTCAACACCGTCCCGGTGTTCGTGGAGCGGGCCTCGGGAGCCATCGTCGAGGACGTTGACGGGAACCGGCTGATCGATTTCGGCGCCGGCCTGGCGGTGCTGAACGTCGGCAACGCGCACCCGGCCGTGGTCGAGGCTATCCGTGAGCAGGCCGACGCGTACACCCACACCTGCTTCCACGTGACCCTGCACGAGCCGTACGTGGCGCTGGCCGAGCGGCTCAACGAGCTGACGCCGGGCGACCACGAGAAGCGGACGATGCTGGTGAACTCGGGAGCCGAGGCCGTGGAGAACGCGGTGAAGCTGGCCCGCTCGTTCACCGGCCGCCCCGCGGCGGTCACCTTCGACCACGCCTTCCACGGCCGAACGCTCCTGGCCTTGACGCTCACCGGGAAGGCCATGCCGTACAAGCTCGGGTTCGGCCCCTTCGCCCCCGAGGTGTACCGCCTGCCGTTCGCCTATCCGTACCGCTGTCCCACCGGCCGCCCCCCCGAGGAGTGCGGCCCGTCCTGCGCCGACCTGGTGATCGACGAGATCGAACGGCACATCGGGCCGGACAGCGTGGCCTGCGTGATCGCCGAGCCGGTTCAGGGCGAGGGGGGCTTCGTTGTCCCTGCGCCCGAGTTCCTCCCCCGCCTGGCCCAATATTGCCGGGACCGCGGGATCCTCTTCGTGGCCGACGAGGTGCAGACCGGCTTCGGCCGGACCGGCCGGTGGTTCGCTGCCGAGCACTTCGGTCTCGTGCCGGACATCGTGACGACCGCGAAGGCCCTGGGCGGCGGTCTCCCGATCGGTGGGGTCACCGCGCGCGCCGACATCATGGACTCGGTCCACGTCGGGGGCCTCGGGGGGACGTTCGGGGGCAACCCGATCGCCGCCGCGGCCGCGCTCGAGGTGATCGCCTCGATCGAACGTGAGGGGCTGCTCGAGCGGGCCGAGCGGGTGGGGGCCACGCTGACCGCGGGCCTCGGGGACCTCCAGGACCGGCACGAGGTCGTCGGGGACGTCCGCGGCCTCGGCGCCATGGTGGCCATGGAGCTCGTGGAGGACCGGGGGACGAAGCGCCCGGCCAAGGAGGCCGCGGCCCGGACGATCGAGGAGTGCTACCGGCAGGGACTGATCGTGCTCAAGGCCGGAACCTACGACAACGTGGTCCGGCTGCTGCCGCCGCTGACGATCGCCGACGACCTGGTCGAGGAGGGCCTGGGGCTCCTCGACAAGGCCCTGGCCGCCGCGACCCAGTAGCCCATCCTCTGTTGACGTGACTCCGGCGCCGCAGCCCCTCGACGACGAGGAGATCGACCGGCGGCTGGGAGACCTCCCCGGCTGGCGGCGGGAGAGCGGCGAGATCTTCAAGTGGTTCCGGTTCGGGTCCTTTCCCGAAGCCATCGGGTTCCTGGGCCGGCTGGTCGAGCCGTGCGAGCGGGTGGACCACCATCCGGACATCGAGAACCACTACGACCGGGTCCGTATCGGTCTCCACACGTGGAGCGTCAACGCCATCACCGAGAAGGACCTGGTGCTCGCGGCGGAGATCGAGGCGATTGCCGGCTGAGGCCGCGCGCTAGACTGCCCCGGGTCTTCCCCGGGGGTCGATGGAGATGGGATCAAGATGCGGCGTGGGATCCGGCGCCTCCTCGCGTACTGGCGTGCCGAGCGGCGCACCATCGCCCAGGGCTTCGTCGCCCTGCTCATCGCCACCGCGGGCAGCCTGGTGGCGGGGGTCGTCCTCGGGAAGATAACGGGGACGCTGGAGCGCCTCCCCGGCCTGATGGTCCTGATGCCGGTGGCCATCGCCACGCGCGGGAACATCTTCGGGGCCATGGCCTCTCGGCTGGGCACCTCGATCCACTCCGGCCTGTTCGAGGTGAGCCGGGCTCGAGGGGGTGTCCTGTACGAGAACCTCTTCGCCGCGACCGTCCTGACGCTCGCGATCTCGCTCGGCGGCGCCGCGCTGGCGAGGATCGTGGCGGTCGCCTTCGGGGTGACCACGATCTCCCTCGCCGACCTCGTCGTGATCTCGATCCTTGGGGGCGTCCTGTCGAGCCTGTTCGTCGGGGCGTTCGCCCTGGGGCTGTCGGTGGCAGCCTATCGGCGCGAGTGGGACCTGGACTCCGTGGCCGCTCCCCTGATCACCGCCTCGGGCGACATGTTCACGGTGCCGGCACTCTTCGCGGCCTCGTTCCTCGTCGGCATCGAGGGCGTCACCGTGGCGGTCTCGTGGGCCCTCGCGGCGCTGGCCGTGGCACTCACGGGTTGGGGGCTGGTCTTCCGCCGGACCGCCGCCCGACGGGTGATCCGGGAGAGCCTCCCCGTGCTGATGCTGGCCGCCGCCGCCGACGCCCTCGCCGGCGTGGTGGTCCAGTCCAGGCTCGACGAGTTCGCTGCGCTTCCGGCGCTGCTGATGCTGATCCCGCCGATCCTCGGGAACGCCGGAGGGCTCGGAGGGATGCTGTCCTCGCGGCTGGCGTCGAAGCTGCACCTCGGTGCGCTGACGCCGCGTGGCCTGCCCGAAGCCGTGGCGTTCCTCGACTTCTCGATCATCCTGCTGACCGGGGTGCTGACCTTCCCGGTGCTCGGCCTGGCGGCCCACGGGCTGGCCTCCGTGCTGGGGCTTGAGAGCCCAGGGGTGGCGGCCACGATCGGGATCACGGTGATGGCGGGGCTGCTGGCGACGCTGCTGACGGCCTTCGTCGCGTACTACGCTGCCACGGCGACGTACCGGATGGGGCTCGACCCAGACAACCTCGGGCTCCCGCTCCTCACCAGCTCGATGGATCTCCTCGGCGTCGTCTGCATCGTCCTGGCCGTCCAGACCTTCGGGGTGACCGCGTGACCACACGGCGTGGCTATACTCGCCAGAGCGGGCCGATGGCCGACGAACCTCCACGAACCGTCAAGGACCTCCTGGCGGAGGCGAAGGACACCTCCGAGGTCATGGTCGACCTGGCGTACGCGGCACTGTTCTTCAACGACGAGGACCTGGCCGAGGAGGTCGACCGCCTGGAGGAAGTCATGGATGGGTACCTCCAGCACCTCCGGCGGATCTCGATGCTCGCCGCCCGAAGCCCCGAGGACGCCGAGGCCATGGGCGGGGTCCTGCATATCGCCGGAGCCATCGAGCAGATCGGGGACGCCGCCGCCGACATCGCCCGCATCGTCACGGCGTCGCTGGGGATCCCCGAGGCCATCCGTCCCGACCTCCGGCACGCCGACGAGATCGCCGGCCGGGTGAAGGTTCGCGAAGGAGCAGACTGCGTCGGGCGGTCACTTCGCGAGCTGATGCTGCCCACCGAGACCGGGATGTGGCTCATCGCCGTGCGTCGCGGCGACGAGTGGGAGTACGACCCGGGCCCGGACACCGTGGTGAACGAGGGTGACGTCCTCCTCTACCAGGGACCGGAGGATGGCGTGAACCTGATCCGGGCCAAGGCCGGGGCACCCCCATTGCCTGAGCCGCCGGAGGCCGACGCCGCGCCGCTCAACGAGCTGGACCGAGCGGTGGACATCCTGGTGGAGATGAAGAACTCCGCCGAGGTCGCCGTCGGCCTGGCGTACTCGTCCCTCCTGTTCGCCGAGCCGGCCCTGGCCGCCGAGGTGACCACCCTGGAGGGCCGGAGCGACCAGCTCCAGGACGAGCTGGAGTCGTGGGTCCTTCGGGCCGCCCCCGAGGCCCGCAACTCGGACGAGCTCCGTGGCCTGATCCGGCTGGCCTACGCCTCGGAACGGATCTTTGACGCCGCCAGGTCGATGACGTCACTCGTCGAGGCGGGCGAGGAGCTCCACCCCGTGGTGGCCGACGCGATCCACGCTTCGGAGGAAGTGTCCGTCGAGTCCGTGGTCGAGGAAGGCTCGCCGGCCGTCGGCCGCAGCCTCAAGGAGCTCTCGTTCGAGACGGAGACCGGCATGCTGGTGCTGGCGGTCCAGCGTGGGCGCCGGTGGATCTACCGGCCGCGGGCCCGGTTCCAGCTCGAATCCGGAGACCGGGTCATCTCGATCGGCCCCGAGGACGGCATCGCCGAGATCGAGGCCCTGGTCCGCGCCCCAACGACTGCACCGGCCGCTCGGTAGAAGCCGGGTCTCCGACCGCGGGACGTTCGTGTCA
>CALAEC010000031.1 GCA_937890785.1 uncultured Actinomycetes bacterium | reverse complement strand
ATCCGCCGGGACCGCGGCCGACCTCCTCGACGGGTGGGGGAGCGAGGGGTACCCGGGGCTCCCGATCGGTCCGGCCGGGTCCGCGGTGATGGCCAACGCCGTCCTGGCATCGGTCGACGATGCGCTCGGCGGGCATCCATTCCTCCGGTGGGTGGACGACTATCTGATCTCGGCGTCGACGATCCGGAGCGCCGGAGAGGTCCTCGACCGCCTCCACGCCGTCCTGGACCGAGTGGGCCTTCGCCCGTCGCGGTTGAAGACCGAGTTCCTCGAGGCCGGTGCCGGCGTCCGGTGGCTCGGTGCCTCCGGCGGGTGAGCCGCCGGTAGAATCGCCGCGCCGCGTGAAGACCCTGTATCGCGCCACTCGCGTTCGCACCATGACCTTCCCGCCCGAGGGCGAATGGGTCCTGGTCGACGAGCGGCACGTCGAGCGAGTGGGGATCGGCGAGCCGCCGCCGGCCGATCGCACCGTCGAGCTTCCCGGATGCACGATCGTCCCCGGCTTCGTCGACGCCCACGTCCACCTGTCGGGAACCGGGATGGCCATGGCCGGCCTCGACCTCTCGGACGCGCGCTCCAGGGAGGACGCGCTGGAACAGGTCCGAGCGGATCCCGGCGCGGAGCCGGCGCTGGCCCAGGGGTTCGACGAGACGATGTGGTCCGACCCGAGGCTCCCCACCCGCGCGGAGCTCGACGCGCTGGCGCCCCAGCGGCCGGTCCTGTTGGTGCGCGCGGACGGGTACGTCAGCGTGGTGAACACCGCGGCACTCGGCGCGGCCACGGTCGAAGGGCTGGAAGGCGTGGAGCGCGACGACGCGGGCGAGGCCACCGGTCGTCTTCGGGGCGAGGCGAACGCCATGGCGCAGCTGTGGTACTTCGAGTCGCTCCCCGGTCGGGTGATCCAGGAGGCCCAGCTGCGGGCGGCTGGCCTGGCCGCATCGCGAGGCGTCACGTGCGTCCACGAGATGGCCATCCCGGACAAGCGGGGACGGCGGGACGTCGAGGTCTTGCTCGGCCACGCCGACGACCTCCCGGTCGACCTCATCACCTACGTGGCCGATCGCGACCTGCCGTGGGTCGTCGGGGACCTCGGGCAACACCGCATCGGCGGCGACCTCTTCCTGGACGGCTCGATCGGGGCCCACACCGCGGCACTGTCGATGCCGTACGCCGACGCGGACGGGTCCGGGACGCTGGCGTACGAGGACGACGAGCTGGCCGAGTTCCTCCACAACGCCCACCTGGCCGGTCTCCAGTCCGGCCTCCACGTGATCGGCGACGCCGCCATCGAGCAGGCCCTCCGGGTGTGGGAGCGCGTGTACGGCACACTGAGCACCAGGGAGCGTCGGCACTTCCGGGCCCGCCGGCACCGCCTGGAGCACTTCGAGATGGCGTCGGACGACCAGGTCGAACGGGCCGGCGCCTTGGGCCTGGCGATCTCGATCCAGCCGGCGTTCGACGCCACGTGGGGGCACCCCGGCGGCATGTACGAGCGACGGCTGGGCGAGAAGCGGGCGGCGGCCATGAACCCGTTTCGGACGTCCGTCACCCGAGGGCTCGAGGTGGGTGCCGGCTCCGACACCCCGGTCACGCCGCTCGACCCGATGCTGGCGATCTGGGCCCTGGAGCATCACCACGACCCCGGCCAGCGAATGACCCGCCTCGAGGCCGTTCGGCTGTGCACCATCGGGGCCGCGCGGCTGGCGCACCTGGAGAAGAAGGGGCGGCTGGAGCCGGGATCCGCCGCGGACCTGGCCGCGTTCGAGGACGATCCCCTGGTGGCCGAGGACGTGCGCGATCTCCGCCCGGTGCTCACGGTCTCCCGCGGGCGCGAGGTGTACGCTCGATGAGGCCATGATCGAGCCGCTCGCCGAATCCTCGCCGCCGGCACCGCCCCGGCCACGACCGTCGCGGATCGTCGCGGTGATCGTCCTCGCCGCCGCGCTCACGGCCGGCGGGTTCTGGTTCCTGACCCGGCCTCGCGGCCCCGACGTGGCCCTGGCCCTCGGCTTCGAGGAGGGCACCACGTACCGGTACCGCGTCACGATGTCGTTCGACGGGACCGTGGACGCGCTGGTCGAGCTCCCCATGGACGGCGAAGTGCGACAGACCCTGGCCTACGAGGTCGCCGACGTGGCGCCGGACGGAACCGCCACGATCGTTGTGAGGGTCGAGGACGCCTCGGGGACCTTCGCCGGCCGGCCGATCCCGCCCACGGGCGACGTCGAGACGCGCATGGTGATCGGGCCGGACGGCGGCATCCGCGAGATCGACGGCCAGCCGGTCCCGGAGGCGCTCGGGCAGGGATGGACGGACCCGTCCGGGTCCGGCGGGCTGCCCGGGATGCAGAGCTTCCCGTTCCTCCCCGACGAACCGGTTGAGCCGGGCGACGAGTGGGTCCGGGACCTGACCCAGCCGGTTCCGTTCGGCGAGGGCGAGATCCGGGTCCACGCCGAGAACGAGTTCCTCCGGTACGAGGACGTGGGCTCGGTGCGGACTGCCGTGATCGAGAGCGAGGTCACCTCGCCGATCGACTGGACGATCGATCTGGCGGAGCTGGCCGAGCTCGGCGGACAGGTGGACAGCGCCGGGGAAGGGTTCGCGGAGATCGAGGGGCTCCCGACGAGCGTCGACTACCAGGGTGAGGTCGTCCAGGAGCAGACCACCTGGCTGGATCCCGACCAGGGCGAGATGGTGCGATCGGAGCTGTCCGGCGAGTTCGACATCACCACCAGGGCAAGGGGAGGTGAAGGCCTCGGCGCGCTGGCCGGAGCCGTCCCCGTCCGCATGGTCGGGGAGATGCAGGTCACCATGGAGCGGATCCAGCCCTGAGGGTCGCGGCTCGGCCGGTCCTCCCGTAGCCTTGCTTCGGTGAGACGGCGCCTCGATATGGGCGTGATCCTCCTGCTCACGCCGATCCTGTGGGGCGCCACGTTTCCCGCCGCCAAGATCGGGCTGGAGCGCATCGGCGTGTTCCCGTTCATGTTCTGGACCCGCGTCCTCGGCTTCGTCACCATCCTGGTGGCGGTGCCGGTGGTGGCCAGGGGCCAGGTCACGGGGGAGGCCGTCCGACGGGTGATGGGGCCGGGGCTTCTGCTAGGGGGACTGATCTTCGTGGCCTACGCCCTCCAGACCGAGGGGCTGGCCAGGACCACGGCCACCAACGCGGGGTTCATCACCGGGCTGTACGTCGTGTTCACGCCACTCCTCGGGCTGGCGCTGTTCCGACGAGGGGTCCGGGGTGCGGCGTGGGGAGCCGCGCTGGTCTCCGTTCTGGGGATGGCCCTGCTGTCCGTGCCGGCTCTCGACGACCTCCGCCCTCGATCGGGGGATCTCCTGGTCCTGGCTTCGGCGGTCGGGTGGGCGGGCCACGCGGTCGGCATCGGGTACTTCGCCGGGCGCCACCCCACGATCCTGCTGTCGCTGGCCCAGATGGCTGCCACGGCAGCGTTCCATCTCGCGGCCCTGGCGTTCACCGAGGCCCGAGTGCCCGACACCGGTGAAGTGTGGCTGATGCTGCTGATCACCGGGGTGCTCGGCTCGGGAGTGGCCTACACGCTCCAGGTGGTCGCGCAGCGAACGATCACGGCGACGCGAGCCGTGGTAATCCTCGCGGGTGAGTCGGTGGCCGCGGCCGCCATCTCGTACGTGTGGCTGGACGAACGGCTCCTGGCCCATCAGTGGGCCGGGGCCGCCCTGGTGCTGGCGGCCATGGCCATCTCCGAGCTGTCGGCGCGCCGGGCCGACCTCAGGGCCGAGCTGTCCGCCCCGGCAGGGTAGGCTACGTCGGCCCCATGAGCATCGGGACGGCGTTCCACGAGCGGACCGCACCGCTGAACGTGAAGCAGCAGTGGCGGGAGTGGTCGGGGTACTACGCGGCCAGCGCCTACGCCGACCATCACGACATCGAGTACAACGCGATCCGCGAGGCCGTGGCCCTCATCGACGTCTCGCCGCTGTACAAGTACCTCGTCTCCGGCCCCGACGCGGTTCGCTTCGTCGACCGCATCATCACCCGCGACGCCACGAAGATCCGACCGGGCCAGGTCGTCTACACGTCGTGGTGCGATGAGGAGGGCAAGGTCGTCGACGACGGAACCGTGACCAACCTCGGCGACGGCACGTTCCGATGGACGGCGGCGGAGCCGAACCTGCGGTGGCTCCGGATGAACGGGCGGAGCCTCGACGTCGAGGTGGAGGAGCTTAGCGAGCGGCTGGCCGCGCTGGCGGTGCAGGGCCCACGATCCCGGCCGCTGCTGGAGGACGTGACAGGAGAGGCGTGGGACGACCTCGGCTACTTCCGGGAGCGCAGGGCGCGGGTCGGCAGGATCGACATCGACGTGACCCGAACGGGGTACACGGGTGACCTCGGCTACGAGCTCTGGGTCGACGCGGGCCGCGCCGTCGAGCTGTGGGACGCGCTGACGGCCGCCGGAAAGGCCCACGGGGCCCGGCCGGTCGGGATGCTGGCGCTCGACGTGGCCCGGATCGAAGCCGGCCTGATCCTGATCGACGTCGACTACACGAGCTCTCGGCACGCCCTGATCGCCGAACAGACGTACTCGCCGTTCGAGCTCGGGATCCTGGGCCGGTTCACCAGCTTCACCAAGGAGGCCGACTACGTGGGCCGGGGTGCGCTGGAGGCCGAGGCCGCCGCCGGCGGGCCCGCCCGGCGCCTGGTCGGACTGTCCATCGACTGGGACGAGTTCGAGCGGCTCCATCTGTCGTACGGGCTCACCCCCGAGGTCCCGGCCTCCGCCTCCAGGACCGCCGTGCCGCTGTACGAGGGCCGCCGGCAGGTCGGCCGAGCCACCAGCGTCACCTGGAGCCCCACCCTGAAGCGGAACGTGGCCCTGGCCTCGGTCCTGGCGCCGTACGAGCCGGTCGGCACGAGGCTGGAGATCGAGTGGACGGTCGAGGCCCGCCGGCGCCGGATCCGGGCCGAGGTGGCGCCGCTCCCGTTCTTCGACCCGCCGCGAAAGCG
The DNA here is from genome assembly GCA_937890785.1 of uncultured Actinomycetes bacterium. Classification (GTDB taxonomy): domain Bacteria; phylum Actinomycetota; class UBA4738; order UBA4738; family CALAEC01; genus CALAEC01. The sequence goes on along the minus strand of CALAEC010000031.1, from coordinate 3,201 downwards.
GGCCTAGGGCGACTCGGGCGGCCGGCGGCGGTCGGCCAGGATCATCCCGGCCGCGTTGGCGCCGGGCTCACCGGTGATCCCGCCGCCCGGATGGGCCCCAGCCCCGCACAGGTACAGGCCCCGCAGCGGCATCCGGTACCGGGCGAACCCCAGGAGCGGCCGCCAGGCGTAGAACGAGTCCAGGCCGGGCTCGACGTGCAGGGGATGCCCGCCGGTGAGCCCATACTCGCGTTCGAGGTCGCGGGGGAGCAGCACCTTCCGTTCCCGCACAAGCCCGGTGATGCCCGGCGCCACCCCCTCCAGCCGCTTCAGCACGACGTCGCCGACCCGATCGGCTTCGTCCTCCTCGTACGGGACCCACTGGGCCGTCACGCTCATCACGTGGGCACCCTGGGGCGCCACCGACGGGTCGAGGAGCGAGGGGATCGTGGCCTCGAGGGATGGGACGTCGGCGAGCTCCCCGTACTTCCAGGCGTCGAAGGCTCGCTCGAGCTCGTCGATGCCGCCGGCGACCAGGATGCGGCCGTGGAGCCGCTCGGTCTCGACGCCGTCGAACGAGGGAAGGCCGTCCAGGGCCAGGTTCACCTTGGCCACCGCCCCGGGGGTGCGGAGGTTCTCGACTTCCCACGAGAGCGTTGGCCCCAGAGCAACCGGGTCGACGAGCCCGAGGAGGGTCGTCTTGGGGTCGGCGCCGGATGCCACGATCGGCGCCTCGATCTCTTCCCCGGCGGCCAGAGCCACGCCCGTGACGGTTCCGCGCCGGTCCAGGATCGACGTGACCTCGACGCCGAGCCGGATCTCGGCGCCGGCCGCGCGGGCGGCCGCGACCAACGCGTCCGCCACCGTCCCCGGGCCGCCCACGGCGGCGGTGGCCTGGCCGGCGGCGCCCGAGCCCCGGGCCGCGGCGTCGCCCAAGAGGACCAGGCCCGTCCCCGCCGACCACGGCCCCATGGCCGTGAGGTGCACGCCTCGGGCGGCCACCGCCGCGCGGAGCAGGTCGGTCTCGAGATGATCCGCCACCAGGTCGGCCACGGCCATCGGCAGGATCCGGAGCGTCTCCCGAGTGTTCGCGGGCCCGCCGAGGCGCCGGACCCACCGGCCCAACCGCAGGCCGGCCAGCGCGTCGCGGAGGGACGGCGCGGCCAGATCGGGCGGGGTCTGGGCATGGAGCCTGGCCAGGAAGCTGCCCAGGGCCCGGATCTTCCGGTCGAACCGCGGCCACGCCTGCGCGTCCGCAGGGGACCAGGACGCCAGCTCGGCTGCGGTCCGGGCCGGATCGGCCCACAGCGTCAGGCCGCGGCCCTCCGGCCCCGGGACGTACGCCCGGGCCGCCGGCTCGAGCAGTCGCAGGCCATACCGCTCGAGGCCGAGGTCCCGGATCACGGATCGCCGCAGCCGTCCCACGGTATGCGCGGCCACCGGCGCCTGGAACCCTGGCGCGATCTCGGCGGTGTCGGCGGCCCCGCCCGGGCGATCTCGCCGCTCCAGGACGATCACGCGCAAGCCGGCCTTCGCCAGCAGCGCCGCGCAGACCAGGCCGTTGTGCCCCGCCCCCACAACCGCCGCGTCGTACCGGTTCGTGCTCATGCCGCGTCCCCGTCCGAGGCGGCCCGCTCGGCCCGCCGCCGCCACCGCTGGGACTTGAGGACCTCGAGGGCGGCCAGCCGGCCCGGAGCGCCCATGATCCCGCCGCCGGGATGCACCGACGAGCCGCACAGCCACAGATTCCGGACCGGCGTGCGGAAGCGGGCCCACCCGGGCACCGGCCGGGTCCAGAACAGCTGCTCCAGCGACAGCTCGCCCTGGAAGATGTTGCCCTCCGTCAGCCCGAACGTCCGCTCGATGTCCAGGGGCGTGAACACCTGCCGGTGCAGGATCCGGTCAGGCAGGTTCGGGGCGAACGTTGCCAGGGTTTCCACGACGGCGTCGCCGAAGGCCTCACGCCGGGCGTCGTCCCACCCGTCGCCGTCGGCCAGGTGGTACGGCGCGTACTGGACGAAGCAGCTCATCACGTGGTTCCCGGGCGGGGCCATCGAGGGGTCGACGAGCGTGGGGATCACCACGTCGATGTAGGGCCGCCGGGAGAACCGGCCGTACTTGGCGTCATCGTAGGCGCGCTCCATCCACTCGACCGACGGGGAGATGCTGATGGCGCCGCGGAGGTGCTCGCCCTCTCCGGGAAGGCAGGCGAAGTCGGGCAAGCCATCGAGGGCCAGGTTGACCTTCCCGGACGAGCCCCGGAACTTGTACCTGTGGATCGCGCGCTCCACTGCGGGGTCGAGCGTCCCGGGCTCCAGCAGCCGAAGGAACGTCTGCCGGGCGTCGACGCTCGACAGCACGGCGCCGGCCGCGATCTCCTCGCCGGACTCCAAGGCCACCCCAACGGCCCGGCCGTTCCGGGTGAGGACGCGGGCCACCGGCGCCTCGGTCCGGATCTCCGCGCCGAAGGCTCGCGCCGCCGAGGCGATCGCCTCGCTGAGGCCGCCGGTGCCGCCCCGAGGGATCCCCCACGCGCGGAAGGCCCCGTCGATCTCGCCCATGTAATGGTGTAGGAGGACGTAGGCGGTCCCCGGGGAACGGATGCCCTGGAACGTCCCGATGATGCCGGAGGCCGACATCGTGGCGATCAGGGGGTCGGTCTCGAACCACTGCCCGAGGAAGTCGGCGGCGCTCATCGTCATCAGCTGGACGAACACGGCCTTCTGTCGCCGAGACAGGTCGCGGAAGTCCTGGGCCAGCTCCAGGAGCGGGATCCATTCGCGGGGATCGATCCGGCCCGGATCGGGCGGGACCAGCGAGAGCACCGGCTTGATGAACCGGGCCATGTCCACCATCAGGAGGCCATACTCGTCGTAGGCCTCCGCGTCGTTCCGTGACCAGCGACGGAGCTCCCGCAGGGTGCGGCCGTGATCGTTGACCCGCCACAGGTGGTCGTCCTCCAGCGGCGTGAACGTGCCATCGAGCGGGAGGATCTCGAACCCGTGACGGGGAAGGTCGAAATCGCGGATGATCTCCGGCCGGAGCAGGGAGACCACGTACGAGGCCTCGGAGAATCGGAACCCGGGGAACACCTCCTCGGTGACGGCGGCCCCGCCGAGGACGTGCCGGCGCTCCAAGACCAGGACCTGCCGGCCGGCGCGGGCCAGGTACGCCGCGGCCACCAGCCCGTTGTGCCCCCCGCCGACGATGACGGCGTCGTAC
>CALAEC010000030.1 GCA_937890785.1 uncultured Actinomycetes bacterium | reverse complement strand
CCTCCGAGGCGGGGCTCCTCGAGCGGAGGCGAGCGCGAGCGAGGGAGCTCGAAGCGCGGCGGCAAACGCGAGGCGGGAGGGCTCGGACCGACGAGCGTTTCGCCCGCTGAGAGCGACCGAGCAAGCTCGCCGCAGCGCCCCCGCCGAGGAGGATGCCCGACCCGCTCGACAAGGGTTCGGGATCAGGATCGGGCTGCGGGACGTGCACGGGATCTCCGAGGAGGAGATCGGCTCGATCCTGGCGGGGCGCGCCCGTCGTCCGTTCACCTCGGTGCTCGACTTCATGCGGCGGACCTCGGTCTCCCGCCCGGTGATGGAAGCGATGGCCCACGCCGGCGCGTTCGACGGGCTCGACGGCGGCCTGCCGGCCACCCGCCGCGACCGGCTGTACGTGGCCATGACCGCCGACGGACAGCGGGCGGGGGAACAGCTCGCGCTGCCGGTCGACGGCGACGACCGGCCCCCCGGCCTCCGCGAGTACACCGCCGCCGAGCGAGTCCGGGCCGAGCTCGAGGTCACCGGCATGGACGTGTCCCGGCACCTGCTGACGTTTTACGAGCCGGTGCTGGAAGCGATCGGCGCGGTCCGGTCGGCGGACCTCCGACGCCGGCGCGGTGACGAGTGGGTCATGGTGGCCGGGGTGAAGGTGTCCTCGCAGACGCCGGCGGTCCGCAGCGGCCAACGGATCATCTTCCTCACGCTCGACGACGCTACCGGGCCCGTCGAGGTCACGGTGTTCGAGCGGGTCCAAGAACGGTGCGCCCGCACGGTGTTCCACGGGTTCCTCCTGGCGGTGTGGGGCCGGCTGCGGCGCACGGGCGTGGGCGGCGTCAGCATCGCGGCGGAAGAGGTGTGGGACCTGGTGACCCTGAACCAGGCCCTCCGCGAGGGTACGCTGGCCCGAGCCATGGCGGCCGCGGAGGGGTCGGCCGAGCGGTCGCCGCGCAAGCTCTGGCACGCCAGCGGGGGATCGGCGGGATGGTGACGAACTCCGGCGAAGATCAAGAGCACGCGGTCCCCGAGGAGATCCTCCTCGAGGTCCCTCGGCCGCATCCCGACTCCGGCCGCCCGCCCAGGCTCCTGGCGATCCGCCCGTTCCTGTGGCTCGTCCTGGGCGAGATGCTGGCGAACATCGGGCTGTGGGC
>CALAEC010000029.1 GCA_937890785.1 uncultured Actinomycetes bacterium | reverse complement strand
CGGGCAAGCGGTCTTCGAGGAGACCCCGGGTGGCCTCGGACAACAGGACCTGCCCACCGTGACCGGCCGCAGCGATCCGGGCGGCCCGGTTGACGTCGATGCCGATGTAGTCGCCGCCGCCGAGGACGCCCTCCCCCGTGTGCACGCCCATCCGGACGCGCAGCGGCTGACCGTGAGGCCAGTCCACCGCGACCAGCTCCCGTTGGGCGGCCGCCGCGGCACGGACGGCCTGGGCCGGGGTCCGGAACACCACGAAGAACGAGTCGCCCTCTGTCCGGATCTCAACGCCGCCCTCTGCCTCCACCGCTGCTCGGAGGATCTCCTGGTGCCGGTCCTGGACGGCCCGATACCCCTCGCCGAGCTCCTGGAGCAGACGGGTGGAGCCCTCGATGTCGGTGAACAGGAACGTGACGGTCCCCGTGGGCAGGTCTGGCACGAGCGGCGTCCCCCCTTTTGGTCGGCCGTGATTCTAGCCGGGCTTCCTCAGCCTTCTTCCCGCGTGTACGCCACGGCCTGCTCGAACGTCATGGCCCGGCCCTCTTCCCACGCTGCCGCGGTCGCGGCATCGCCGAGGACCTGGCGAGTGGCTTCCCTCGGGTCGGGGAGGTCGATCAGCGGCGGGGGAGCCTCACCGCCGGCCGCGGCCTTCATGGCCCTCGAGGCGCCGGCCAGCCGGAGGGCACGGAGATGATTCCCCTCCAGGCGCGACGTGGCCGCGAGGTTGTCCAGGATGACCCCCAGCCCCGTCCGGTCGCCCAGCAGCTCGACGTCGTCCAGCGCGCCCAGGAAGCACGTCGACACGGTGTCGAGGTCCCCCTGCTCGAGGGCGGTTCGCCCCAGCGCGAATAGGGCCAGGGTTGTGCCGAACGGGTCGCCGTTCCCGCGGTGGATCCGGAGGCTCTCTTCGGCCAGCTTCCGGGACCGGGCGAGGTCGCCTCCCATTCGGCCCACGATCGCCTGGAACCACAGGCAGTCGGCCACCCCGCGAGGGTTCCCCAGCTCCTCGAACATCCCTCGGCTCCGTTCGATCATCTCGAGGGCGGTGGGAATGTCGTCCTCCATGGCCGGGGCGAACGCGAGGTTGTAGGTCTGCTCGGCCTCCTCGGCCCGGTCGCCCAGCTCCCGGGCGATCGCCAGCGCCTCCTCGTACGCGGCTCGGAACGCGGGGACGTCCTCCTGCCAGTAGGCCAGCCCTCCGAGCGCCGTGAGCCCTCGTACCCGCTCGGGCGTCCGGCCGGCGTCGAGGGCCAGGACCTCCCTCGCGTGCCGGCGCCCATCGGCCAGGTGGCTGTGCAGCTGCCAGAAGCGCCAGGCGGCTCCGATCAACCGCAGCGCTGTGACGGCGTCGCCGCTGTCGACGGCCCACCGCAGCGCGGCTCGCAGGTTGTCGTGTTCGGCCTCGAGGCGGTCCAGCCACCGCTTCTGATCGATTCCCCGCAGGTGCGACTCGGCCTCCTCGACCAGCGCGAGCATCAGCGCGGCGTGCCGGTCCCGGGTGTCGTCCGCCTCGCCGGCCTCCTCGAGCCGCTCCAGCCCGAACTCCCGGATCGTCTCGAGCATCCGGAACCGGGAGCCCGGCAGGACCAGGCTCTTGTCGACGAGCGAGGTGAGGACCGTCAGGATGTCGTGCCCCGAGGCGACCACTGGATCGGTGTCATCGAAGGTCCACCCGCCGGCGAACACCGCCAGGCGCCGGAAGGCCGACCGCTCCGCATCCTCGAGGAGATCGTGGCTCCAGGCGATGGCCTCGCGGAGCGTACGCTGCCGGGCCGGGAGGTCGACGGGGCCGCCGGTGAGCAGCTCCAGCCGTCGCTCCAGCCGCTCCAGGATGGCCTCGGGCGACAGCAACTTCACCCGCGAGGCCGCCAGCTCGATCGCCAGGGGGAGCCCGTCGAGCCGCCGGCAGAGCTCGGCGATGGCCGCGCCGTCGGCCTCCGTCGGCCGGAACGACGGATCGACGGCCGTGGCCCGCTGGACGAACAGCGCTACGGCCTCGGACCGCTCCACGTCCTCGGGCGCGGCGTCGGGCCCGGGCAGGCCGAGCGGGGGCACCGCCAGCTCGTGCTCCCCTCGGATGTGGAGCGGCTCCCGGCTCGTGGCCATGACGCGCAGGCGCGGTGCGGCGTCGAGCAGGTCGGCTACCGTCGGGGCGGCCTCCAGGACGTGCTCGAAGTTGTCCAGCACCAGCAGCAGCTCGCGGTCCCGCAGGTGCTCCAGGACCTTCTCGGCGAGGGCGCCGGGGCCCTCGGCTCGGACCCCCACGACGTCGGCGATCGTTGCCAGTACCAGGGCGTGGTCGGTGATCGGCCCCAGCTCAACCAGGAAGACGCCGTCCGGGTACTCGCCGAGGAGCTCGCGACCCGACTGGATCGCCAGCCGGGTCTTGCCGGTGCCTCCCGTGCCGGTCAGCGTGAGGAGACCGGGGCCACGGAGGAGCCGCTTCACCTCGGCCACCTCGTGCCCCCTTCCCACGAACCCGGTCCGGTCGACCGGGAGGTTCGTGGGCGGCTCCAGCGAGCGGATCGGGGGGAAGTCGGCCGGGAGGCTGTCGACGGCCAGCTGCAGGATCCGCTCGGGGCGGGCCAGATCCTTCAACCGGTGCCGGCCGAGGTCACGGATCCCGACCCCGGGGGGCAGGTCGTCCCGGACGAGCTCGGCGGTGATCGAAGACAGGAGGACCTGGCCGCCGTTCCCCGCGGCCGCGATCCGGGCGGCCCGGTGCACGTCCAGGCCGACGTAGTCGTCACCGCCCAGCACGCCCTCGCCGGTGTGCATCCCCATGC
>CALAEC010000028.1 GCA_937890785.1 uncultured Actinomycetes bacterium | reverse complement strand
GTTGCGCGGGCTGGATTTGAACCAGCGACCTCTGGGTTATGAGCCCAGCGAGCTACCAGACTGCTCCACCGCGCGGACCCATGGTAGCAACGCCGGCCGAACCCGACAACCGGATCAGGACGCCGGGGTCTCCCCGGGACTGGGGGACTCCTCGGGGGCGGGGCTTGGGGCCCCGGCCAGCTCGGCGGCCTGCTGGATCAGCGTCTCGGCCGCCTCAATCTCCGCCTGGTAGAGCGCGAGGTTGCCGTCCTGGAGAGCGGCCTCGGCCGCGGCGAAGTGGGCCTGGGCCTCGGCCAGCAGCGCGGCCACGTCGGCCGGTTCCTCGCCCGGCTCGGGCTCCTCGCCCGGCTCGGGCTCCGGCGGGGCGGCTCCGACCGAGGTGGCCAGTGCCTCGGGCAGCGTGTTCTCCATCGTCACGTCCTGGCCGTTCACCACGATGACCCGCTTCAGCTCGGGGATCCCCAGGCCCTGTTGCTGCGATTCCGTGTACAGCGGCTGGACGTACACGAAGCCTTGCCCGATCGGGATCACCAGGACGTCGCCGTAGATCACGTTCGATCCCTGTTGATCGAGGAGCGTCGTTTGCTGCGCCACCTCCGTGTCCTGGTGCATCAGCGCCGAGGCCTGGCCCGGGCCGATCACGTTCCGTCCACCGAACTCGAACGCCACCAGCTCCCCGTACTCCTCCGGGTCCGAGTTCGCCGCGAGCCACGACGCCATATTCGGCCGGTTGGCCGGCGTGAACGGCGTGAACAGCAGGAACCGGGCCTCCTCCTCGCCCGGGAGCGGCATGAGCACGTAGTACGGCTCCAGGGTCCGGGCCTCCTGGGTCGGGTCGATCACGACCTCGGGGACCGTCCAGAAGTCGCCCTTCGCGTAGAACTGAACGGGGTCGGTGACGTGGTAGTTCGCGTACAGGTCGGACTGGATGCGGAACAGGTCCTCGGGGTACCGGAAGTGCTCCCGGAGTGCCTCCGGGGCCTCCGAGCCCGGCGTGAACAGGCCCGGGAACACACGGGCCCACGCCTGGATCAGCGGATCCTCCTCGTCCACCGTGTAGAAGGTCGTCGTGCCGTCGTACGCGTCGACCACGACCTTGACCGAGTTCCGGATGTAGTTCGCCGCCCCCGGCAGGGTGGCGTTGCCGGTGAGATCCTGCATCGGCGACTGCGCCGAGTACGGGAAGCGATCGGTGGTCGTGTACGCATCCCAGATCCACACCAGCCTTCCCTCCACCAGGGCGATGTACGGGTCGTTGTCATAGGAGAGGAACGGGGCGATCCGCTGGACCCGGCTGGGCAGGTCGAGGTTCACCATCATCCTGCTGTCGTCGTCGATCAGGCCCGAGATCAGCAGGTTCACGTCGCGGAACCGCCAGGCGAACGCCAGCCTGCGAAGGAACCCCTGGACGGGGATGCCACCCGTCCCGTCGTAGCGGCTGAGGGCCTGCCCCCCTTGCTCGCCCATCGGGAAGTCGAACTCGTCGCTCTGCGAGCCGACCACGACGTAGTCGACCTCGGCCTCCTCCTCGAAATAGATCCTCGGCTGCTGGAGCTCCGTGGCCAGCGGTCCCGTGGGCGGGATGTCCGAGAGGACGAACGAGGGAGCGCCCTCGCCGGTCACCTCGTCCACCCGGCTGGCCGCCGTGGCGTAGCCGTGCGTGTAGAAAAGGTGCTGGTTCTGCCAGGTCGCCCCGCCGCCGGGGATGCCGGTCTGGTTGATCTCCCGGGCCGCGACCATCACGGTGCGACGCTGGTCTTCCACCACGTACCGATCGACGTCCACGTCCTCGAACTCGTAGAACGGCCGAAGCCGCTGGAGCTGGAGGTAGGAGTTCCGGATGATATCGGGGTTCCACAGCCGGATGTTCTCCACGGTGGTCGGGGCCGCCTCCACCTCCTCGGTGCTGAACGTCGGCTCGGCCGCATAGCTGCGCACCTCGACCTGGTCGATCCCGTACGCCGCCCGAGTGGCCTCGAGGTTGCGTTCGATGAAGGGCTGCTCCCGCTGGAGCTCCTGGGGGGCGACCTGGAACCGCTGGACGATGGCCGGCCAGATGGCTCCCGCGGCCACCGAGGCGATGACCAGGATCCCGATGCCGGCCACCGGGAGGGCCCAGCCGCGGAACCGGATGTTCACCAGGAACAGGACCGCGCAGACCACCGCGATGACGACGAGCAGCCGAAGCGCGGGCAGGTGCGCGTTCACGTCGGTGTACGAAGCGCCCGTCACCACGCCGCGCTCCGACACGAGGAGGTCGAACTGCTCCAGCCGATACCCCCACGCCTTCACCAGAACGATCAGGCCGAGGAGCACCGACAGGTGGGCCTTCACCTGCGGCGTGACCCGCTCGCCGACCGCCCGGATCCGGATCCCGCCCCACAGGTAGTGCCCGGCGGCGACCGCCACCGTGATCACGACCAGCGACGTGAACAGCCACGCCTGCACGAACCGCTGGAACGGCAGTGAGAGCACGTAGAAGGAGACGTCCCTCCCGAACTGCGGATCGGTGATCCCGAAGGAGACATCGCCGCTGACCCGCCACAGCTGGAACGACTCCCACTGCGCGGCCACGCCGCCGGCGGCGAACGCCGCGAACAGCAGGGAGAGGCCGAGCAGGATCCACCCCGCGAACGGCTCGAACGCGGCCCGGTACCGCTCGACCGCCTCCTCCTCGGGCGAGTACACGCGGTACCGCGGACGGAGCCGCCGAACGATAAGGAGGTTCGCGTACATGATGACGAAGAAGGCCAGGCCGAACACGACGGCCAACAGGACCCGGGACCAGAACCGGGTCCAGAACACGTCGGAGTATCCGACCTCCCGGAACCACAGGATGTCGATGTAGAAGCCGGAGACGGCGCCGAGCACGACCGCCACCGCCACGACCCCCAGCCCGAGCCACAGGAGCAGACGGCGGCGGCCCTGCCCGAACGAGGCAGCGGGACGCGCCAAAGCAGGCCCAGCCTATCATCGGCCCGGCTTACGGCAGGATCGGCAGGGGACTCTCGAGGACCTCGACGACGTCTTCGACCAGGCAGCCGAGGGGGTCGGTGCAGGACTCCGTGGGGGCCGGAACGGTTCCGCCGGAGTCGCCTGAACCCCCCGACCCGCCGGAGCCACCCGAGCCGTCCGTTCCTCCATCGCCGGATCCGCCCCCACCACCAGACCCGCCGGACCCGCCGCTGGACCCGTCGCCACCGGTGGAGCCCCCGCCCGAGCCCCCCGAGGCGCCGCCCCCGCCCGAGCCCCCGCCGCTCGACGTCCCCGAGGGCGTCACGACCTCGGCCAGCAGGGCCGTCAGGCGGCCGAGCTCCTCGATCAGGGCCGTCCCCACCACGCCCCATTGCGCCAGCACGACGATCCAGTGCGCCCCCTGGAAGCGAAGGTCGAGGATCTCCCGGAGCACGGTGAGCAGCTCCTCCTCCCCCGCGCCGGTCGCCTCCAGCGCGACCATAGCGGCCACGAGCGCTTCGGCGCCGGGGACCGCCCGGAGGGCTGTGACCGCCTCGTCCGGCAGCTCACCGGCGAGGAGGTCGGCCACGGCCCGCTCGGAAAGGTCCTGACGGCCCAGGCCCTGTTGGAGGTCGACGAGCCGCAGGCCCAGATCGATGAACGGTCCCAGCAAGCGGATGTCCCAGGGGTCGTCGGGGTCCACCGCGAGCGGTCGCGGCCCGCGCGGGACCGAGCCGCCCGCCACCACGGTCAGCTCCCTGAGGGCCTGCACGGCCGGGACGCCCGACGCCGGCACGGCCGCCTCCCCTCGATACACGGCCAGACGGACCGAGAATCCCCGGTCGACCCGGAACACGCTGCCCCGGCCCTCGATCTCCGCGTCGCCGGCGCGGACGGAGACCCCTGGGTCGCCGGCCCGAGCGAGCACGCTTCCCTCGACCACATCGGCCAGCCCGAGGCCCCCGACCAGCACCTCGGCCCCCGGAGCCAGCTCGACCGAACGGCCCGAGCCGAGCTCGAGCCGGGCCCGGCCGCCGAGACCGGTGGTGACGAGGTCGCCGGGCTGCACGCCCTCGACCTCGTCCACGAGCGCCGGCTCCTCGCCACGGATCAGGCGAACGTCCCCGGCAAGGGGAACGACGCGGAGGTCCCCGGGGCCCTCGCCTGGAGCGCGGACGCATGCCGTCGCCGCGAGCGCGACCAGGGCCAGCGAGATGATCCGTCGCATCGTCAGAACCTCTCTCTCAGGTTCTCGGCCGCCGGGACGGTGAACCTGAAGGTCGACCCACGGCCCGGCGCGCTCTCCGCCGAGACGGCGCCACCGTGGGCCTCGGCCAGGCGCTTCACGAACGTGAGGCCCAGGCCCAGCCCGCCGAACGACCTCGTATCGGAGCTGTCCACCTGGCTGAACCCCTCGAAGATGCCGGTGAGGCTGTCGGGCTCGATGCCGATCCCTTCGTCGGACACCTCGATCGACAGCATAGGCCGACCGTTCGAGTTGCGCGAGGTCGCGGCGATCCGGACCCGACCCCCTTCCGGCGAGTACTTCACGGCGTTGTCGACGAGCTCGTCCAGCATCCGCCGGAACAGCGAGGGGTTCACCTGCGCGGCCGGAAGCGAACCGGTCACGTCGATGTCGAAGCGGTGCCGCTCGGAGCGGCGCCGCCACGCCGTGGCGGCCTCGTCGAGCACGGGACTGACCTCCAACGGCTCGGTGACCACCGGGAGACGGCCGGCTTCGATCGCGGAGAAGTCGACGAGCATGGCGACGATGCGCTCCAGACGACGCGCCGACTCCAGGATGCTGGCCGCGAACTCCTTCGACTGCGCGCCTGGGATGTCCCGCTTCATCATCAGCTCGGAGTACCCGATGATCGGTGTCAGCGGGGTGCGCAGCTCGTGGGAGACATTGGCCAGGAACTCGCGCTTCATCCGCTCGACCTGGTACTCGAAGGACATGTCTCGAAGCACGTAGACGCGGCCGATCCGTTCCCCATCGGCGTCGCGGAGAGGAGCGGACGAGATCGCCACGGGGACCTCCCCGCCGTCGGGCCGCTCCACGAACGCCAACCCTTCGGGTGACCACGCGATGTCCTCGAGCGACCGGCCGGTCGCGTCGTGGCCGACCAGGGTCTCGCGGAGCGGCAGCCCCGCCACCTCGTCTCGAGGGCGGCCGAGGAGGGACGCCGCCGCAGGGTTCGAGGTCGCCACGATCCCCTCCGGGTCGACCGCCAGGAGCCCGTCCCCCATCGAGTCGAGCACGGTCTCCAACCGCGCCCGGAGGCGGGACTGCTCGGCCGCCGCGATCCGCAGCTCCTCGGTCATCGTGGCCACGGATCCCGTCATCCGGTTGAAGGCCTTGGACAGGTCGGCGACCTCGTCCTCGCCGCGGACGTCCGCCGTCGCGGCGAGGTCACCGGCCTGGACCCGTCGGGCGGCCTCGGTCAGCTTGCCCAGCGGCCGGGTGATCCTGCGGGCCGCCAGCAGCGCCACCAGGAACGCCAAGCCGATCACGGCCACCGCGACCACGAACAGCACCTCGTTCACCGCCCGCCGGGTGGCGGCGACCACGCCGGCGGGCTCGGCCACCACCAGGATCCCCACGGGACGGCCGACCTCTTGCCGCAGCGGGGTCAGCGCCGCGAAGTGCTCGGCGCCGCCCAGCTGGACGGTTCGACTCTCGATCTCGCGTCCCTCCAGGAACGCCAGGAAGGCGCGGCGCAAGACGTCCGTCGGCACCGTCGGCGACTCCTCGCTGAACCCCGCGGCGGCCACCAGCTCCGGGGGCGAGCCTCGGAACCCCTGCAACGCGACCGCTCGCGTGTCGCGGCCGACGATCACCTCTCGCTCGAGCAGCTCCTCGTCGACGATGAAGCCCGCCACGGCGAAGCCGGCCGGGGCCGTGGCCCCCTCGAGCCGGATGGGGGCCACGCCGAGGAGGGCCAGGCCGCCGCCGGAGAGCGCGTCGAGCGAGGAGACCTCGGTCCCCTCCCGGATGGCGAAATCAACGGCTTGGGTCCCCACGACCTCGAACGCACGCGCCGCGTCCACGCCGGTTCGGCCCCGGATCGCGCCTCGTCGGTCGAGGAACAGCACGAGATCCACGTCGGGGAGCAGCCGGTCCCGGAGTTCCCTGATCAACGAGCCCGGGATAGCGCCCCCCGCGCGGATCGTGTCGGCGATGCGGCGGACCTCGCCCAGAACGACCAGCCTGCGGACCTCGTCGGAGGCCAGGTCCACCAGGTTCCGCTGGGCGTCCTCGGCCTGGCCGACGAGCCGGTCGAAGGCACCCTCGCGCAGGTTGCGGTCGATCACGGTCCCGATGGCGACCGAAACGAGGAGCACCACCGCCAGCAGCAGCCCGGTGAAGCCGGCCAGGAACCGCAGCCGCAGGCGATACCGGGTGATGGCCAGCACGGAACGGGCCACCGCAACCGCCCCGGCCACCCGGATCCCGATCGACGCGGCGCCGGCCCAGTCGCGGTCGAGTCCCTCGACCAGGTCGGCGGCGCCGAACAGCATCACGCCCACGCCCAGCCACGGCCCGGCCGGGAGGCGCCGACGCCGAACGGCCGTGAGGAGGCCCGCCGCCAGACCGGCGACGGCCGGGGTGATCGCCCCGCCGGGGACCGGCGCCACCGCGGCTGCGCTCCCGGACGTCGGCGCGGCAGCCGGCAGCGCCGCCACCAGGAGAACGGCGTAGCCGCCCAGACGGATCCACGCCTGGAGCGGGTCGCCCTCCCCGATCAGGCCCGCGCCCACCACGGTCTCGGCGGCGGCCAGGGCCAGGAAGCCGAGGGTGCCGGTGACCCGGGCGAACGCCCCCCGTCCGGGCTCTCTGGCCAGGGCCACCGCCGCGGCGAGCGTCACCAGGAGCACGACCAGGCGGGCGCCGAACTCCACCGCCGGCGGCAGGATCATGGCGAAGACGCCCCCTCCAGGGAGCCGACCGCTTCCTCGACCGAGCCCACCGGGATCAGCTCGATCTCGTCGGCGGCAGTGCGGGCGGCCGCGAGGTGCTCCCGTGGCAGCACGAACACCTCGGCACCGGCCTCCTCGGCGCCGATCACCTTCATCCGGACGCCCCCGATCGGACCCACCTGGCCCTCGAGGTCGACCGTCCCCGTGACGGCGACGGCCCGTCCGCCGGTCAGGTCCTCGGGCGTGAGCCGCTCGATCATCCCGAGGGCCCACGCCAGACCGGCCGAGGGACCGCCGATGGTCCCGCTCTGGATGTCCACGTCGAACGGGAAGTTGGCCACGGTGACGATCCCGATCACGGGGCGGTCCACACCTTCGACCAGCGTCGGCCGGACCTCGACGGTGCTCGTTGCTCCCCCCTCGAGGGGCCGCACCTCCAGGCGAAGCGGACCGCCGGCGGCGGCCGTCGTGATGGCCTCGCGCAGTTGCCCCAGGTCGGCCAGCGTCGTCCCGTTCACGTCCGTGATGAGGTCGCCGGGGAACAGCCGGCCGTCCGCTGGTGTGCCGGGGAGCACGTCCTGCACGATCACGCCCTCGCCGTGTTCGTCGGGGTAGTCGGTGAGTAGCTCGAGGGCCACTGCCACGGCCGCGACCTTGCTCTGGTCCATCTGCGAGCGGGACGCGCGCTCGTACTCCTCCTCGCTCTGTCCTGGCGGGATCACCGCCCCCTCGGGGATCACGTCGGCCTCCGGATCGATCCACGCGCTCAGCGCTTCGAACGCGTTCGGCCGGCCGATGTTGACGGTGGTCAGCAGGAACCGTCCCTCGGACTCGTAGGTCGACGTCCCATCGACATCGATCAGCGGCAGGACGGAGCGGGCCCGGCCCGGCGACTCGACGAACAACGGGAGCTCCACCACGGTGAGGCACACGGCCAGGGCGGCCGCCGGCGCCACGACCTGGAACGTTCGTCGCACACCGGAAGGCTACCCCGACGGGCACCCGGATCCGGGAGCGGGCTTAGACTGGGGCGCAGCCGATCCGGGAGGCGAGCGCGGCATGGAGTCCCTGGTCATCCTGGTGGTGGCTGCAGGACTCGCGGCCGCCGTGGTCTGGTGGGCCATGACCCCATCGGACCGCCGGGCCACCGAGAAGGCGCCCCGCAAGGTCTCCGTGCCGGAACCCTCATGGGTGCTGTCGGAGGACCCTCGGCACGACGCGTTCGTCATGCTCCCGACCTCGGAGCCGGTCGAAGCCGAGGACCGTCCCCCGCCGGCGCTGTCGCTGGTGCGCCTCGTCCTGACGATCGCGTTCGTGGCGGGCGTGGCCGTGGCGGTGCTGACCGTCATCGGATGGCTGATCAAGCTGCAGCTCGACGAGTACTTCCGACGGCTGGGGAGCTAGCGGGACTTCAGCGGAGCCAGGGACTGCCACCGAACAGGCCGGCCTCCTGCGTCATCAGCTCGAGGCATTTCCCCGCACCGAGGACCACGGTCTGCAGCGGCGAGTCCGTGAGGTGGACCGGAACCTCGCACTCGTGCGCCAGCAGCGTGTCGAGGCCACGCAGCAGCGAGCCGCCGCCGGTCAGGAACATCCCGGCCTCGAGCACGTCCTGCCCGAGCTCCGGGTCGCTCTCGGCCAGGCACCCCTTGGTGGCGTTGATCACCGCGACCACCGGCTCCGTGAGAACCTCGCGGACCTCCTCGGGCATCACCTCGATCTCGCGAGGCATCCCCGTGGCGATCTCGCGACCCTTGATGCGGGCGGACCCGACTCCCGTCACGGGGTAGGCGCTGCCCGACGCCATCTTCAGCTGCTCGGCGGCGCGCTCCCCGATGGCCACCCCGTACGCTCGGCGGAGGTGCCGCTGGATCATCTCGTCCATGTCGAAGCCACCGATCCGGAGCGACCGCATGGCGATGATCCCGCCCATCGACACCATGGCCACCTCGGAGGTGCCACCGCCGACGTCGACGATCAGGTTGCCGAGCGGCTCGTGGACCGGGAGACCGGCCCCGATGGCCGCGGCCATGGGCTCCTCGATCAACGACACGGCTCGCGCCCCGGCCGAGGTTGCGGCGTCGCGCACCGCCCGGCGCTCGACCTCGGTGATCGCGGACGGGACACAGATCAAAGCCTTCGGTCTGGCGAACCGGGTGACCCCGACCCGGCGGAAGATCAGCCGGATCATCTGGCTGGTGACGTCGTAGTCGGTGATGGCTCCTCGCCGGAGCGGACGGACGGCCACGATCCGCGACGGCGTCCGGCCGATCATCTCCCAGGCTTCCTCGCCGATCGCGAGCACGTCGCCCTCTCGGGCGTCCATGGCGATCACGGAAGGCTCGTCGTAGACGATCCCCTTCCCCTCCTGGTAGACGAGCGTGTTGGCCGTCCCCAGGTCGATGGCGAGATCGCCGACGCGCTTCACGCCGGTGTGCGATGCAGACGGGGAAGTCGCACCGCGGCATCCTACCAGGGGACATAGCCGCGAGAGGTGGGATGATGGAGACGTGGCCGAGCCGAACATCCCCGAGGACGCCTTCGGCGACGTTCCGCTGCTGCGGGAGATACAACGGGTCCTCCTTTCCGGGTCCGGTCCCGTGAACTGGGAGCTGGCCCGGCAGGTCGGGATCGCCTCGGCGACCTGGGGCCGGGACGACCCTCAGCCGACCGCGGACGACCAGCGAGGGCTCGAGGGCGCCGTACGGATGGCCGAGCTGACCGTGGCCGACCTCACCGGGATGGACCCGCCGCCAGAGGTCACGGCCGTTCGGGCGGTTCGCCGGGCCCAGTGGGTGGAGGCCAACGTCCGGGGACTCCGCGGCCTGTTCGAGCCGACCGCCGAGCGGATGGCCAAGGCGCTGCAGGCCGTGCGCGGCGAGGAGCCCACCGACGTCCCCGAGGGGGCGCAGATGCTCGAGGCCATGCTGGAGCGGATGACGCCGCTGCTGATGGGCGCCCAGGTCGGCGCGGTGCTCGGCGCGCTCGGGCAGCGGGTGCTCGGCCAGTACGAGCTACCCCTGCCCAGGGCCGACCAGCCAGCGCTGCTGTTCGTGGTGCCCAACATCGCGGATTTCGAGCGGGAGTGGTCGCTCCCGTCCGACGAGTTCAGGGCGTGGGTGGCCATGCACGAGACCACCCACGCGTTCGATCTCGGTCAGCCGTGGGTGCGGGAGCACTTCCTCGGCCTGGTCGCCGAGGTCGCCGGCGCTCTCGAGTTCGACCTCGCCGCGATCCAGGAGCGGCTGGAGGGGCTCGACCTGTCCGACCCGCAGCGCGTGTCTGAGGCCCTCGGGGGCGACTTGCTCACCGGCGAGCTGGACGACGAGCAGCGGCTGCTGCTCCGCCGAGTGCAGGCCTTCATGGCCGCCGCGGAGGGCCACGCCGACCACGTCATGACGGTCATCGGCCAGGAGCGGCTTTCCGAGTTCTCTCGGATCGACGAGGCCGTGCGCCGGCGACACGAGGGACGGAGCCAGGAGGAGCGAGCGGTCGAGCGGCTCTTGGGCATCGACGTGAAGGCCGAGCAGTACCGCCTCGGCCGGGCGTTCTGCGACCACGTCGCCGAGGCCACGGACGAGGCCACGCTGGCCCGCATGTGGGAATCGGCCGAGGCGCTGCCGTCGATGCCCGAGCTCGAGGAACCGCGTCTCTGGCTCGCCCGAATGGCCTGACTGGTATCCTGCGCGCCGTGCCGAAGGCCGAGCTCGTCTTCGCCAACGTGGTCGACCGGCGGATCCTGGAGTCCGAGGGCGAGGGCGCGACCCCGGTCGTGCTCACGATCAGCATCCCCGGCCGGGCGCTGCCGTTCAGCGCGATCCGGTATTGGAAGGCGCCCCAGGGCTACGTGGAGGAGCACGTGGAGCTCGTGGCGCCGTCGGGATCGATCGCTTACCGCACGGAGGACCGAGTGCGACGGATGCCGGGGCAGATGGACCTGACCCGCGTGGCCGAGGACATCGAGGACGCCGTGCTGGAGGAGGCCGGTATCTACGCCGCCTCCTTCGTCATCGACGGCGAGGTCCAGGGCCAGGTGGAGTTCCAGGTCCTGCTCACCGTGCCTCCCGCAGTTCCGGCCGACGTCGAGGACGCCATCAAGAAGTCCGACGTGCTGTGGGTGGGCGTCGAGTCGAACGGCCGGGATCGAACGATCCCCGTCTGGTTCGCCTACGAGGGCGGACGCATCTACGTCCTCCACGCCGAGGACCGGGACGCCGGCGAGCAGCAGATCCCGGGGCTGCCCGACGCGGTGGACCTGGTGGTGGTCACACGGCACAAGTATCGGGAGACCCGGGCCGGGCGATTCCACGCGGCGGTCCGACTCGTGGAGCCCGACAGCGCGGAGTTCGACGGGCTCGCCGGGAAGCTGGCCGACCGCCGTCGCGACCGGCACGGGCCACCGGAGGAGGCCATCCGGAAGTGGAGGTCCTCCTCCTGCGTGATCGCCGAGCTCACTCCCACGCTCGGCGGCTAGTCGCTCAGGTCCCGCCGGCCCCCTCGTACGCCTTGCCCGCCGCTGCCGGCGGCTGGACGCGTCCCACGAACCCGGCGATGGCCACGATCGTGACGATGTACGGGATCATCCGAACGAACTGATCGGGCAGCGCGCCGATCACCGGCGCGTCGTCGAGCCGAAGCGGGACGGCCTGGGCGAACCCGAACAGGAGCGCTCCCACCATGAGCCGGCTCGGCGACCAGTTGCCCAGGATGAGCGAGGCCAGCGCGATGAACCCCAG
>CALAEC010000027.1 GCA_937890785.1 uncultured Actinomycetes bacterium | reverse complement strand
CTACCCGTTTCGGACTGGTACCTCGTCGCCTCCTCTATCCCGTGTATCTGAAGATATAGAGACCGAAGTCCCTATCACTGGCCAGGACGAAGGGGTTCGGCCCGCTGATCGGCGCGGAGTAGCCGTGCCCCACGGTCTCGTCTCCGAGCGGGAAGACCCCCCAGAAGTTGTTCCCCCCTTCGTCGATGAAGCGGCCAACCTCCGTGATCCCCTTCCTGTTGAAGCGGGCGACTCGGAACCCGCCGGCGTAGTAGGAGAAGTAGGCGAGGTTCTCGTCGCGCGGGTCCGTCTTCACCTCGTGGACCGTAAGGTCGCCGAACCCGCTGGCGAAGTCCTCGTCCTGCGCCTCGGGGATCGTGTAGGTGCCGATGATCGGCAGGTTGGGGTTGGTGGCGTTGTGCAGGTTCACGTACCCCCAGCCGTCGAACTCGCCCGTGGCGTGGTACCTCTCACCCAATGTCCCCAACGGGATATCCGTTCCTTCCGGACCCGAGTACTCGGGTGTGTCGTTGAACATCAGGTGCATGGCCCGGTGCCCGGTGCAGATGGCCGGGATCAGTTCGTCGTAGTTGTGACCCTGGCCTCCGCAGCTGAACCCGTCGGGGAGGATGCCGTTCCTCGTCCCGCCGTGGCTCTGGCCGATGATGACGGCGTCGTACCCGAGATCCTGACCGGCAGCTACCTTCGTGGAGAAGAAGCAAGTACCGCGAGAGAACACCACCGTCTTCTCCTCGCCGGGCTCGGCGGAGATTTCGCTGGCCGGCGGCGGCATCGGGTCGCCCACCGCGTCGGGCCCGGCGTTCGGTCCCGCGGCGAAGCAGCCACGGCCGCCGAAGACCGTGGGCCCATTGATCTCTCCGTCGGGCTGATTCGCGATCAGCGGCGTCCAACCGAACTCACCGGCGCCGTAGAACCCGGCGTTGGGGCCGGTGGTCAGCTGGAAGGCGGTTCGGAACGGCGCGAAGTCCTCGTCCGTGGAGAGCAGGAACCTGTTGTTGCTGCTCCAGTAGGACTCGTGGCTGTTCCCCTCGGAGATCGCCTGCCCGGAGACGGGGTCCGGGGTGAGGTAGTCCGAGTCACCCACGAAGACGGGATTCTCGGGGTCGTCCACGTTCAGGAGGATCTGCCCGGCGTCCCAGTACGAGATGGCCAGGAAGTCCTGCCCCCCGATCCGCTTGAACTGGACGTCGTGGTGGAAGACCGAGTCACCGTTGGCCAGCGGAGCCTGGGCCCCGGGCCAGTCCTCCAGTCCTCTCTCCGACGCCATCACCGGGTTGAACGGGTCCGTGATGTCTACGATGTCGACATCCTTGAACGGAGGAGGTTGGCCGGGAGTGAAGCCTCCGAAGGCCTCCTCGTTGTCGATCAGCACCGCGTAGGCCCGGTCGCCCTGCGTGAACCCCTGGACGCTGTGGATGCTGTGGTACAGGCCGGTGCTGAACAGGAACGGCACGGGATCGGGGTCGCCGAACTGCCCGATCTTGACCGGGTTCAGCGGGTCGGTGACGTCCCACATCGACATGCCAAGCGTCGTCGGGTCCCCGGTGCAGGCCTCGTTGTTGTGGAGGAGCAGGTCACCCTGGAAGAACTCGTTGTTGACCTCCATCACGTGGATGCCCTCGCCGGGGAACTCGTTCAGGTTCGCCTGAAGGAACCCGACCTCCTGGGGGTTCTGCGGATCCCGGATGTCGACCACGTGCACGCCGCCGCCGTCGGGACAGTTGGGCGCCCAGGCGTTCAGGTACGCGAACCCCTTGAAGTAGCCGACGTCGGCGATGGCGCCCTCGATATTGGTCAACTCGAGCTTGCTGACCAGGTCCACGTTGCGCTGGGTCGGCGGGAGGTGCCCGGTGCTCGGTCCGTGCTGGTCCGACGGGATCGCGATGCTGTCGCCCTCGCTCCCGTCGAACGCGGGATGGAACCCATCGTCGGGATGACCGGCCTGGGAGATCGCCGCCAGGCTGAGCACCAGGGAGAGGGCGAACAGGACCGTGAGATATCGCTTCAGCATCCTGCCTCCTTCTGCATCGAATCGCGGGCATGGACAGGCGCCGTGCCTGACAGGCTCGGCGCGGGGAACCTGTCGCTTCGGCCTAGCACCACCCCCTGAAGCGGCCGCGCCTTGCGGTCGGAGCCATATCTTGGTCATCCTGGCCGGAAAACTGCAAGTCGGGAAGGGCGCCATGCCGGGATACCCGGGGCCCCCGATTTGACAATCCTTGGGGCGGTTCGGATAAATAGGGAGGAATAACCCGGAGCAACTTCGCTGCTCCGGGACGCGTCGTCGACCTCGAAGGAGGAACGCCATGCGATGGACGCGCCTGCCCCTGGCCCTCGCGCTCGCCCTGGTGATCCTGGCCCCGCCGGCCCAGGGCGACGAGACCGTCGGCCCCGGGGGCGGAACCCCCGGGACCTCGTCCAACTTCGAGCTGATCGGCCACGACCCCCTGTTCAATCGCAGCATGAACGCCGCTCTGGCCTTCCACGAGGGGTTCGTCTACGTGGGCAACCGCACCGACGGCTCCAGCCGGTGTG
>CALAEC010000026.1 GCA_937890785.1 uncultured Actinomycetes bacterium | reverse complement strand
AGCCCCTCGATGGCCGACCGCAGCTCGCTCACGTCATCTCCTTCTCGAACATACGTTCTATACGTTAACAGGAGGGTGTGACAATGAACCCACGGGCTGCGGAGCTGCCTAGGGGCGGACGCAGCGCCAGATCGCCAGGCGCCACAGCAGCCGGCTGCCGCGCTGGCGCAGCGCGATCAGGCCGTCGGCCATGAGCTTGGCCACGGCCTTGGACTTCGCCACCAGCGTGGGGAGCGGGAACTCCCGTTCCACCACCTCGGCGAGGTTGGCCGCGCCGAAGATCCGGCGCGCGGCCGCGAGGACCCGGTTCTCGTCCTGGATCGTCGCGGTTGGCAGGTACATCCGGCCGCCGGGACGAAGGCAGTCGCCCATCGACTCGAGCATGGCCACCGGCACCTCGGCGCCGGTCGGCCCGCCGGCATAGCCGCCGGGAAACCACCCGCTGATCTCGGCGATGTCGTCGGGGATCCCGGAGACGTCGCCGATGATCACGTCGGCGGTGACGTCCCGCAGCGGCTCGAACAGGCTCCCCGTTCGGAACTCGGTCCGGTCGGCCAGCCCGAGGATCCGCGCGTTCTCGGTGGCCACGCGGACCGACTCCTCGGAGATGTCGCTGCCGTACGCACGCCCGGCGCCGAGCTTCGCCGCGACGAAACTCAGGATCCCGCTCCCGCAGCCGATGTCGACCACGGTCTCGCCCGGACGGATGTCGAGTGAGTCGGCCAGCGCGAGGCTGATGTGCGTCGGTCGGAACACCGTGGGCGTGAGCGAGAGCGTGAAGGGGCCGGCCCGTCCCTTCCAATCGAACGTCTCGGTTGGGGAATTCACATCCCCAGCACTGTATCGCGTGCGAGGCGACGCCGTCGAGGGCCGCCTATCGGAACCGGTCGGCGTGCGTGACCAGGACGTAGATGACGAACCCATACAGCAGCAGATTGATCAGCAGGAACGTGGCGCCCTGGATCAGGTAGATGACCGAGAAGATCGCCCCGATCACGGCCAGCGCCAGCCCGAGCGAGCGCCCCTGCTCCCGGAGGTTCAGCACCTGCCATCCCGCCCACACCGAGGCGACGGCCACGACCAGGCCGATCAACCCGGTGAACACGACCGCGCCTCCGCCGATCGAGAGCGCCTGGATGAACCGGATGAGACCGAGGACGCCGGCGGCCATCAGCAACACGGCCGCGGCCACCACCAGCGGTGGCTTCTCGGACGTGCCTCCGTAGGGACTCCCAGACATGTCCGCCTCCCTTCGATCGGGCATCGGAGACGCCGTCACCCTACGAACGAGGGTGGAGCGGGTCAAGCACCGACGCGGTGGACCTTCAGGAGGTTGGCGTGCGTCCGGCCCGCCGGCGAGGAGGCCACCATCACCACGTGCCCACCGGTCTCCACGAATCCGGCCGAACGCAGACCGGCGTCCATCGAGGCGATCATCCCGTCGGTGTCTTCGGGCGCTTCGATGGACATCGGCCGGACGCCGTGGAACAGCGTCATGCGCCCCACGGTGCGAGGGTCCGGTGAGAACGCCGCGATCGGCACGCCTGGCCGGGCCGCCGACAGCAGCCTGGCCGTGAGTCCGGTCCGGGTGAAGCACGCCACAGCGTCGGCACGGCCGCGGCGAGCCAGCACCGCAGCCGCGGTGGCCAGCGGAAGCTCCTCAAGGTCGAGAGCGTCGGGCTCCCGCATCTCCGGCAGGAACTCGGCACCGGCCGTTTCCGCGGCGCGGAGGATCCGTGCCGCCGTGCCGGCGGCCTCGACGGGATAGGCGCCGATGGCGGTCTCGCCGGACAGCATGACCGCGTCGGCCCCGTCGAACACCGCGCCCGCAACGTCGCCCGCCTCCGCCCGGGTCGGCAGCGGCGATGACATCATCGACTCGAGCAGCTGGGTCGCCACGACCACCGGGATCGCGGCCCGGTTGGCCAGGCTGACCAGCCGCTTCTGGTACACCGGGATCTCCTCGAGAGCCATCTCCACGCCGAGATCGCCTCGCGCCACCATGACCCCGTCGGCCGCCCGCATGATCGCCGGGGCGTCCTCGACGGCCGGCTTCGTCTCGATCTTCGCCACCATCACCGGCCTGGGCTCGCCGATCAGGCTGGCCAGGGCCCGGACGTCGAAGGCTCCCCGGACGAACGACTGGGCGAGCATGTCGACCCCGGCCTGGACCGCCCAGGCGAGGTCCTCCTCGTCCTTCGGGGTGATGGCGGGGATCGACAGGCGCTCCGAGGGCACGTTCACCCCGGCCCTCGAGCGAACGGTGCCGCCCCGGACGACCTCGGTGGCGACCTGGCCGCGGGCCGCCTCGACGACGCGCAGCTCGACGGCCCCGTCGGCCAGCAGGACGCGGTCACCGGGCTCCAGCTCACCGGCCAGCCCGGGATAGGTGGTGGCCGCGCCAGCCTCGTCGCCAAGGCCGTCGGCCCGAAGAGCGAACGCCCCGCCCGGCTCCAGCGTCACCTCGCCGTCCCCGAGCTCACCGAGCCGGACCTTGGGGCCAGAGAGGTCCGCCATCACCCCGACTCGCCGGCCGGTCTCCTTCATCGCGGCGCGGACCGCGTGGAGCAGTCGGTCGTGGTCCTCCCGCATGCCGTGCGAACAGTTGATCCTGGCCACGTCCATGCCGGCCTCGATCAGCTCGGCGACCCGTCGCTCGCTGGCCGGGCCGATCGTGCAGACCAGCTTCGTGGCCCTCACCGGCGGGCCTCCTCGATCACGCGGTCGATGGCCGCGAGGTCGTCCGACGTCGTCGGTGCCTCCTCGGAGAGCGTGTCAGGCACCGCGACTCCCGACTCAGTGGCCACCAGCTCCAGCCAGTCGTGTGGGACGTCGTCATCGAGCTGCCGTTCGGCCATCTCCGCGAAGTACAGCGTCCACGCCCGAGGGACCACGCGGGCCCACTGGTAGCCACCGCCCCCGGTGGCCAGCCACCGGCCGCCCGCCGCCTCGTGGGCCAGCCCGTGGAGGATGGCCGCCGCCTCGCGGTACGCCGCGGTGGACAGCCCCAGGTGGGCCAGCGGATCGGTGTGGTGCGTGTCGCACCCGAGCTGGGTCACCAGCACGTCGGGACGCCACTCGCGGACCCGCGGCGGGACCACCTCGCGGAAGGCTCGAAGCCAGGCCTCGTCCCCGGTGCCCGGCGGGAGCGGCACGTTGACCTTCGTTCCTTCCGCGTCCCCGCCGCCCCGCTCGTCGGTGAAGCCGGTCCCGGGGAACAGGTAGCGCCCGGACTCGTGGATCGAGATCGTGAGCACCCGCGGCTCCTCCCAGAAGATCGCCTGGGGGCCGTCGCCGTGGTGCACGTCGACGTCGACGTACGCGATCCGCTCGACGCCCCGCTCGAGCAACCAGGCGATGGCCAGTGCGGGGTCGTCGTACACGCAGAACCCCGAGGCCCGCTCGGGCATGGCGTGGTGGAGACCGCCGGCCGGGCTGAACGCGTGCTCGGCGATCCCGTCCAGGACCGCCTCGGCCGCCACCAGCGAGGCCCCCGCGACTCGGGCCGAGGCCTCGTGCATCTCCGGGAAGATCGGGTTGTCGCCGGGGCCGAAGCCGAAACGCCACCAGTCCCCCAGCTCGCCACGACCCGCAGCCTTCACGGTCTCGACATACCGCGAGGTGTGCACCAGCTCGAGCTCCTCGTCAGTGGCCACCCGGGCCGGCACCTCGCGCACCCCGTCGCCGTCGAGCATCCCGTACGCCGCGATCAGCTCCCGGGTGAGCAGCACGCGGATCGGCTTCAGCGGGTGCTGGGGCCCGTGGTCGTACCGGACCAGGTCGGGCGAGTACACGAGGCGGACGCCGTCGCTCATGCCGGACGCGACGCTTGGGTCAGTCGATCCCCTGGGCCTTCTGGACCTTCCCGGAGAAGTCCACCGAGACCGCCTTCCACTCGGTGAACTCGTCGAGGGCCTGCGGGCCGGCCTCCCGATGGCCGTTGCCGGTGCTCTTCATCCCGCCGAACGGCAGCTGGATCTCCGCCCCGATCGTCGGCGCGTTCACGTACACGATCCCGAACTCGAGCTCCTGGATCGCCCGGAACACGTTCGTGATGTCGTGGGTGTAGATCGAGGCCGACAGCCCGTACTGCGTCGAGTTCGCGATGCGGAGGGCCTCGTCGATCTCGTCCGTCCGGATGATCCCCGTCACCGGCCCGAAGATCTCCTCTTGCGCGATCCGCATATCCGGGGTCATGTCGTCGAACACCGTGGGGGCGATGAAGTTCCCCTTGTCGTAGCCGTCGCCGGTGAGCTCCTCGCCGCCGGTGAGCAGCGTGGCTCCCTCCTTCTTGCCCACTTCGATGTACTCGAGCACCCGCTGCTTCTGCTGCTCGTTGATCACCGGAGCCAACTCGACCTCGGGGTCGAGGCCGTTGCCGACCTTCATCCCCGAGACCCGCTCGAGCAGCCGCTCCGTGAACTCCTTCCTCGCCGCGTCGTGGACCACCAGCCGGGAGGTGGCCGTGCACCGTTGCCCCGAGGTGGCGAAGGCCCCCCACGCCGAGGCCTCCACGGCCAGGTCGAGGTCGGCGTCGGGCATCACGATCAGCACGTTCTTAGACCCCAGCTCCATGGAGCATCGCTTCATCGCCCGACCGCACTTCTCGGCGATCTGCCGACCGACCTCGAGCGACCCGGTGAACGACACCCCGCGGACACCCTCATGATCCACGAGAGCCACCCCGGCCTCACGTCCGAAGCCATGCACGAGGTTGAGGACCCCCGCCGGGAGGCCTGCCTCCTCAAGCGACTGCACCAAGAGCGTTGCCAGGAGCGGCGTGTCCTGGGCCGGCTTGAAAACGCTGGTACACCCGGCAACGATCGCCGGGGCGATCTTCCACACGGGGATGGCGATCGGGAAGTTCCACGGCGCGATCAGGCCGACCACCCCGATCGGATGACGGACCGTCATCGAGAACTTGTTCTTGAGCTCCGACGGCATGGTATGGCCGAAGAACCGTCGCCCCTCCCCGGCCATGTAGAAAAGGAAGTCGATTCCCTCCTGGACGTCGCCCCGGGATTCCTTCAGCGTCTTGCCCATCTCCCGGGTCATGAGCTCGGCGAGCTCCTCCTTCCGCCGCTCCAGGATCAGTCCCGCCCGCATCAAGTGGTCGGCCCGTTCGGGAACCGGGGTGAGCATCCAGTCGCGGTACGCGTCCTCCGCCGCCTGGACCGCGGCATCCACGTCCTCCGGGCCGCTGTGGGGGAAGGACCCGAGCACCTCGTCCCGGTTCGCCGGGTTCCTCGACTCGAACATCTCGCCCGATTCCGCAGCGACCCACTTCCCCCCGATGTAGTTCCGGTACTCCTCGGCCATATCCGCCTCCTCGCCGCCTCGTCGGTTCATCCTACTTCGCCGCGCCGGACCCCCCGGAACCGACCCTTGACCGGCGGGCCGTTTCGCGGTATCCACGAGCATCCGGCAGGAGGGAGGCGCGATGGCAACCGACCTGACGATCTCGCTCGAGGACCGGCCCGGCGAGCTGGCCCGGCTCGGGCAGGCCCTCGGCGACGCCGGGGTCAACGTCGACGGCGGCTGCGCCACCACCGGCGGCGGGAACGGCGAGGTCCACATCCTCGTGGAGGACGCCGGTGCGGCTCGCAGCGCGCTCGAGGGGGCAGGGATCCAGATCACCGCCGAGCGCGAGGCCGTGGTGGTGAACGCCCCCAACCGGCCGGGTGAGCTCGGCCGCACCGCCCGGAAGCTCGCCGACGCCGGCGTGAACATCGAGACGTACTACGTGGCCACGGGCGACGCGCTCGTGTTCGTGGCGGACGATCCGGCGAAGGCTCGGAGCGCCCTCTAGCCGAAGGCCGGCCCCAGGGGCAGGATCGTCTTGATCTCCTCCAGCGTGGCGGCGTCCAGCTCGACGTCGCCGGCCTCCGCATTCTGCCTGACGTGCTCGGGGTTGCGGCTCCCGGCGATGGCGGCCGTCACCCCGGGCTGGTGGACGACCCACGCCAGGGACAGCTGCGCCAGCGTGATCCCGAGGCGGTCGGCGATCGGGCGAAGCGCGTCGACCACCGCCAGGCTCCGCTCGAACCTCCCCGGCGCGAACAGGTCCCGGTAATACGCGATCCCTCCCCCGCCGCTCCGCCAGTCCCGCCGGTCGAACTCCGTGTCGGGGCCGATCGCTCCCGTGAGCAGGCCGTAGGCCAGCGGCCCGTAGCACACCACGCCGGTCCCCCGCTCGCCGCACCACCGGATCAGGTCGCGGTGCCGCAGGTACAGCAGGGAGAAGTGCGGCTGGAGGGAATCGACGTGGCGGATCGCCTCGCAGCGTTCGATGAGCTCGGCATCGAAGTTGGAGACGCCGATGTGCCGGACCAGCCCCTCGTCGACGAGCCCCGCCATGGCGCTCCAGGTCTCTTCGACCGGCACCTCGTCATCCCGCCAGTGCAGCTGGTACAGGTCGATCCGGTCGCGGCCGAGCCGCCCGAGGCTGCCGGCGCAGGCCCGGCGGATCTCCTCGGCCCGGAAGCCCGTGCCGTCCGGCCGCGGCGCTACCTTGGTGGCCACCAGGGCGTCGTCGCGGCCAGCCACCGCCTTGCCCACCAGCGTCTCCGACAGGCCGTCGCCGTAGACCTCGGCGGTGTCGATCCAGGTGATCCCGGCGTCGAGGCCCGCCCGCATCCCCCCGATCACCACGTCCTCGTCGGGGTTGGGTCCCCAAACCTCGCCGCCGGCCTCCCAGGCCCCGAACCCGATCACCGACAGCTCCGGCCCGCTCGAGCCCAGTCGATCCGTTCGCATCCGCTCCTCCCGTTCGACGGCCTACGCTACCCGCTGCACCGCGACCTCGAACCCTCGAGGAGCACCCTCCCGATGGGCCTTGCAGGTCAGCCGGCGAGGCGGGAGATCGAACACCCGCACGTCGACGCTGTATCGGGTGCCGCCCGGGCCGGCGAAATCCACCACGTGGCGCCGGCCGGGAAGCGCCCGATGGCCGGTCAGCACCAGGTCGTCCACCCCCTCCAGCCCCAGCCGAACCCTGACCTCCTGCTCCGCGGCCTGAACCGGCGGGGAGAACGCCGAACGCCCTCGGTAGTGCTGGAGGACGATCCTCCCCTGCGCGTAGCCGGCCGCGACGCGCGGGGCCTCGGCCGGGGACACCCGACCGAAGTAGAGGCCGTGTGGCAGGCACATCAGGTTCCCGGCGAACCGGTCGCCACCGATGTGGGTGCACTCCCAGGCCGAGGGGAGGTGCTCGAGCGCCCGGAACAGCGGCGCCCCGTGGCGCGCGCAGCACTGGTCGTGCTTCCCGTGGGTGCACACGAGGAACAGCGGCTCGTCGACCTCGGTGCCGGCCCCCCTGAACCGGCGCGCCGACAGCGCGTCGAGGTCCAACGACAGCACGTCGGCGGGATCGTCGAGGTCGATCCAGCAGACCCGTCGCTCCCGCGCCCCCGTGTATCCGAGATAGCAGCGGCGCCGACCGGCCGGCCGCTCTCGCCGCTTAATCAGGAGGACCCGGATCCCCAGCCGGTCCCCGGTGTCGCGGAGGGCCCGACCAACCTCGATCGGGAGGCCGCTGTCCACGAGCGCGTCGTGTCCCCACGGCCCCGGCTGCTCGAGGAGGAGCCAGCGGCGAAACCTGCTGGCCGTGGCGTGCAGCGGCTCCCCGCTCGCCAGGGAGACCGACGAGCAGATCGGCCGGTCAGCCGTCCGCACTCGTGACCTCGAGGGCCCCCTCGCGCACCAGCCGGCGGGCCAGCACGACCGCCGAGGCCTGGTCAAGTCCCGGAACGTCCGCCGGGACGAACGGCGCCTCACGCCCGGCCACGAACCGGAGCGCCGGCTCGCAGAACGCCGGCATCCGGAGCTCCCGCATCCCCAGGAACACGGTGGCCCGTCCCTCGCGAGCCTCGACCACGAACACCGATCCGGGGCGCCGTCGGACCGGGGTGGTCGCCTCGAGCTCGTCCACCCGGCCGAGCTGGGAGAGCTGGCCGGCCAGCAGCGGCCGCCTGGACGACCAGAACGAGCGGGCCATCGCGGACAGCAGCTCCTCACCGACCTCGGCCTCGAACCACTCCACGAGCTCCTTCCGGCGAACGTCCAGCTCCCCCGCGGTGGATGACGGGTCCGAGGCCCACCCCGGCGGCAACGCCTCCCGGAACGGCCGGTGCCCCGAAGCCCGGCGCATCAGCCGCCGCCACACGTCGACCCAGGTCGTGACGGGGATGCCGACGGTCACGTGGATCGACACCTCCCGACGGGCCTCGGCGTCGTGCGGGAACCCCCGGGGGATGTACAGGACGTCGCCGGGGCGCAGCTCGGCCTCGAGGACAGGCGGCCCGGGGTCACCAAGCGAGTCGTTCCAGGGCTGGTCCGGCCCGGCCATCTCGACCAGCGGCCGGTACACGCGCCACGCTTTGCGGCCGTGCGTCTGGACCACGAACACGTCGTGGGTGTCGTGGTGCACGTCGAACCCACGCGAGGTCGGCGGGGTGACGTAGGCGTTCGCCTGGACCGGGTGGGTCAGCGCGAGCTCGAGGTCCCGGCAGAACCGGGCCACCGGCCCTGACTGGCGGTGGAGCGCCTGGAGGACGATCGTGGCGCCGCGGCCGAATGCCGAGAGGACCAGGTCGGGTCGGACGGTCCGCTCGAGCGACCGGCCGCCGATGCGCACGGTTCCCGTGTAGGTCGACGGGTCGAGCGGATCCCCATCCTGGACGAGCCGGAAGCCGGGCATCCGCAGCAGGGTCTCGGTGACGAGGTGGTCGACGTCACCGAGATCGAGAAGGCCGGCAACCGCTTGGGGATCGCCCCGGTGCAGGTGCGGGGCTCGGCCCCAGTGCTCCTCGACGAATCTCCGCGGATCGCCGACGCAGCGCTCGAGGGCGCTCGCCGTCATGCCCCTCCGGTCAGGCCGAGTCGGTGGTGTCGGTGTCGCCGCCTTCGTCGGTGGTGTCGTCGTCCGCGTCGGACTCGTCCGCGTCGTCGGTGTCCGTGTCGTCGACATCGTCGGCGTCCGTCGTGTCGGGATCGGTCTCCGCCGCGGGCCCGGTCCCGACCACTACCGTCTCGATGTCCTCCTCGGTCAGCGTCGTCTTCGTCGGATCGATCATCCCGGTCCTCCTTCCCGTTCCCTCAGAGGCTATGACCACGGGGCGGCGTCCGCAAACCGGCCCGGACCCGCGAGTCGCTAGGCCCTGCGGCCCGCCTTCCTCGCGGCGGCTCGCTCCTCGGCCCGCCGCCGCTCCCGGGCCTTCCGCTTCCGCTCGCGGTCGTGCGCCCAGCGCACCCGGCGGCGGTCTCCCCGTCCCACCGCTACAGCTCCTCGGCCTCGCTGCCCTTGGCCAGCTCGGCGCTGCGCTGGCGGGCCGCGTCGATCGCGTTCAGGAACGCGGCCCGGACGCCGGCCTGCTCGAGGTGGCGGATGGCCGCGATCGTGGTGCCCCCGGGTGAGGTCACCATCTCGCGGACCTCCACGGGGTGCATCCCGGTGTCGCGGAGCATCTTGGCCGAGCCCAGCATGGTCTGGACGATCAGCTCGGTGGCCA
>CALAEC010000025.1 GCA_937890785.1 uncultured Actinomycetes bacterium | reverse complement strand
GCGATCAGGATGGCGATGATGAGGACGACCACCATGAGTTCGATGAGCGTGAATCCCTTGTCGTCCTGCATCTTGGTGCGAAGAGTCTTCAGCATTCGAAGATCACCTCCCTTCCAGGTGGCTGAAGCGTTCCATTGGTTCAGGTATCGGACGCGGAGCGTGGTCGGTTGAGCACTCGGGGGGAACCGGGGACCATTCCTTGCACCCACCCAGAATGACTACGGGCGCCCCCCGTTCGGGGGACGCCCGTAGACCGAAGGCCTACCGCCTACTGGATCAGCTCGAAGATCTTGAAGGTCGGCAGGTACAGCGCGATCACGATGGCCCCGACGGCCCCGCCGACGACGGCGATCATCACCGGCTCGATCAGCGAGGTCAGGGACTCCACGGCCGCGGTGACCTCCTCGTCGTAGAAGATGGCGACCTTCTCCAGCATGGTGTCCAGGGCCCCGGTCTCCTCACCGACGGCCATCATCTGGACGACCATGGCCGGGAACACGGGATGCCGGGACAGCGGCGTGGCCAGGCTCTCGCCCTCCTTCACCCCGGCCTGCAGGTCCTTGACCGCGTTGGCCACGACCGCGTTGCTCACGGTCTCCTGCACGATGTCGAGCGACTGGAGGATGGGGACGCCCGATCGGTTCAGGACCGAGAGGGTCCGGGCGAACCGGGCCATGGCGGTCTTGTGGAACAGGGGCCCGAAGATCGGCACCCGCAGCTTGAACCTGTCCCAGGTCAGCCGGCCCTTCTCGGAGTTCTTCCACCTTCGCAACAGGAAGGCGAGCACGATGATGCCCAGGATGAAGAAGATGAAGTAGCTCTTCACCGCGTCCGAGAGGGCGATCAGGAGCCGCGTCGGGAGCGG
This sequence comes from uncultured Actinomycetes bacterium, assembly GCA_937890785.1. Classification (GTDB taxonomy): domain Bacteria; phylum Actinomycetota; class UBA4738; order UBA4738; family CALAEC01; genus CALAEC01. Next base: position 8,642 of record CALAEC010000025.1, on the reverse strand, counting down.
GAGTGTGCCGCCGAGCTGCGCGTAGAGGTCCTTGAACGTGGGCACCACGAACAACAGCATCGCCGTGAGGATCAGGAACACCAGGACGACCACCACGATCGGATACGTCATGGCCGACTTGATCTGCCGGCGAAGGGAAACCTCTCGCTCGACGTTGTCGGCCAGCCGGAGCAGGACCGAGTCGAGCGTGCCCGACGCCTCCCCGGCGCGGATCATCGACACGTAGAGGTCGTTGAACGCCCGTGGATGCTTGGCCATGGCCGCCGAGAGCGAGACGCCCTTCTCGACGTCGAGCCGCATCTCCCCCACGATCTTGCCGAGGTACTTGCTCTCGGTCTGGTCTTCGAGGATCGACAGCGTCCGGAGCAGCGGCAGTCCCGAGTTCACCATCGTGGCGAACTGCCGGGAGAAGACCGCCAGGTCCTTCAGCTTCGCCTTCTGGGGCAGGATATGGAACTCGCGCTTGAGCCCGCCGCTCTTGGCCTTCACCTCCAGCGGGATGTAGTGCTGCTCTCGCAGCTTGGCCAGGACCAGGTCCTGGCTCTCCCCCACGATCTCGCCGGTGATCAGGGTGCCCCGGCGGTCGCGGACCTTGTACGTGTAGGTGTCAGGCATGGCTCACATCCCTCCCATCCCGCCCGCGGCGGGCGCTCCGCCACCGTTCCCGCGGCCGAGCATCCGGTTGAGCTCGTCCACGCTGTGGCACCTGTCGGCTGCCGTCTCGTAGGTGATCCGGCCGGTCCGGACCAGCTCGCCCAGGTGCTGGTCCATCGTGTGCATGCCGTGCTTCGCTCCGGCCTGCATCGACGAGTAGATCTGGTGGATCTTGGCCTCACGGATCAGGTTCCGGATCGCGGGGGTGGCCACCATGATCTCGGCGGCGGCGACGCGGCCCATCCGGTCGGCCGTGGGGAGCAGCTGCTGGGTCACCACGCCCTGGAGCGTCACCGCGAGCTGCACCCGGACCTGCTGCTGCTGGAAGGGCGGGAACACGTCGATGACCCGGTCGATCGTCTGCGGCGCGTCCTGGGTGTGAAGGGTGGCGAACACCAGGTGTCCGGTCTCCGCGGCGGTCAGTGCCGTCTGGATCGTCTCCAGGTCACGCATCTCACCGACCAGGATGACGTCCGGGTCCTGCCGAAGCACGTGTTTCAGCGCATCGGCGAAGGAATGGGTGTCGTGGCCGACCTCCCGCTGGTTCACGATGCACCGCTTGTGCTTGTGGAGGAACTCGATGGGGTCCTCGACGGTCATGATGTGCTCGTCGCGCTCGCTGTTGACGATGTCCACGAGTGCGGCCAGGCTGGTCGACTTCCCCGACCCCGTCGGGCCGGTCACGAGCACGAGGCCTCGCGGCAACCGCGCGAAGTCCCCGACCTGCTGCGGGAGGCCCAGCTGCTGGACCGTCTTGATCTCGAAGGGGATCATCCGGAAGGCCGCGCCCAGGGCGTCGCGCTGGAAGTACACGTTCACCCGGAACCGGCCCTTGCCCGGGAGGGCGTAGGACACGTCGAGCTCGAGGTCCTGCTCCAGCCGTTCCCGCTGCCTCTGCGTGAGGATCGAGTAGACCATCCGCTGGAGATGGTCCGGCTCGAGCTGGGGGTAGTCCTCCAGCCGGTGGAGGACCCCGTTCATCCGGATCACGGGCGGCGAGCCCGTGGTCAGGTGCAGGTCGCTGGCTCCCCGGTCGATCACGATCTCGAGGAGCTCGGGGATGGGAACCTCGCGGCTCCCCGTCGTCGTCTCCGCTGCCATGCTCATCTCACACCACCACCCTGAAGATCTCGTCGACCGAGGTCAGCCCCAGCCGTGCCTTGTCCAGCCCGTCCTCGCGCAGGGTGATCATCCCCTGCTCGATCGCAAGCCTGTTGATGTCTTCGGACGATTTGGCCTCCGCCGTTAGCCGTTCGATCTCTTCTGTTATCGGCATAACCTCGTAGATCCCCATACGTCCGCGGAATCCGGTTCTGCCGCAGCGGTTGCACCCGGAGGGCCGGAACAGCTCCTTGATCTGCCCCCGAACCTTCTCGGGGAAGCGGGCCTCCTCCAGCTCCGCCTTGGAGGGCTTGTAGGCCTCCTTGCAGTGGTCGCAGAGGCGCCGGGCCAGCCGCTGGGCCACCACGCAGTCGAGCGCCGACGCGACCAGGTAGGACTCGACCTCCATCTCCACGAGGCGGGTGATCGCCGAGGCCGCGTCGTTCGTGTGGAGCGTGGAGAGCACCAGGTGGCCGGTGAGAGCGGCCTCCATGGCGATCAGGGCGGTCTCGCGGTCCCGGATCTCACCGATCAGCACGACGTCCGGGTCGGCCCGGAGGATCGACCGAAGGGCGGAGGCGAACGTCAGCCCGGCCTTGTTGTTCACCTGGATCTGGTTGATGCCGGGCAGCCGGTACTCGACCGGGTCCTCCACCGTGATGATGTTCCGGTCGACCGAGTTGATGATGTTGAGCGTGGCGTAGAGGGTGGTCGACTTCCCCGACCCGGTGGGGCCGGTGACGAGCACGGTCCCGTACGGCTTCCGGAAGCCCTTCTCGAAGGGCGTGTAGGCCTCGTCGGAGAAGCCCAGATCCTCGAGCCTGAGGAGCACGCTGGTCTTGTCCAGGATCCGGATGACGATCTTCTCCCCGTACACGGTGGGCAGCGTGGCCAGCCGGAGGTCGACGGCCCTGCCCCCCACCACCAGGCCGATCCGGCCGTCCTGCGGGATGCGCCGCTCGGCGATGTTGATGTCGGCCATGACCTTCAGCCGGGAGATCAGGCCGGCCTGGATGTTCTTCGGCGACCGCATCACCTCGTGGAGGACGCCGTCGATCCGGTAGCGGATCCGGATGTCCTTCTCGGCCGGCTCGATGTGGATGTCCGAGGCCCGGTCGGCGACCGCCTGGGTGATCAGCAGGTTGACCAGCTTGACGATCGGGGCGTCCTCGATGGCCGCCTCGATCTCGTCGAGGTCGGTGGTCTGGCCACCGGCGGCCGTGGCGGCCTCCGAGGCGACGTCCTCGACCGACTGGTCGAACTGTCCGTACTTCCGGATCGCCGCGTCGATGTCGGCGGCGGTGGCCACGACCGGCTTGACCTCGAGCCCGGTGATCGTGCGGATGTCGTCGAGGGCGAACACGTTCGATGGGTCGGACATGGCCACCACGAGGCGCGAGTCCTCGAAGCCGATCGGGAGAGCTCGGTAGCGGCGGGCGACCTGGTCGCTGAGGAGGCTCGCTGCCGAAGGATCGATCGAGTGCGCGGTCAGGTCGACGAACTCGAGGCCCACCTGCCTGGCCAGCGCGGCCACGAGGTCGGTCTCCTTCACCAGCCCCAGCTCGATGAGGACGCGACCGAGCGATCGCCCCTTGCGCTCCTGCTCGGACTGGGCCAGCTGCAGCTGCTCCTGCGTGATCAGGCCCTCCTCGAGGAGCACGTCGGCGAGATCCTTGATCCGCTTCACGGCGCCCGCCTCGGCGGTGTCGCCTCTAGGACTCATCCGCTGTGCCCTCCATGTCCGCGAACAGCTGAGCGAACTCGCGGGTCAGCGCGACCCTGTCGACCTCGGCCGCTCGTCGGGTCTCGGTGGCATCGTCGGCTTCCCCGTCCGAATCCTTGACCTCGTCCGCTCCGTCCGGCGCGGCCGGGGTCTCGGCCATGGTCATGTCGAGCACCACGCGTCTCGGGTCGGGGTCCGGGACGGCGGCCTCGACGACCGGCTGCGACTCGAGCTGGGGTTCGGGATGCGGCTCGGGCTCGAGCTGGGGTTCGGGATGCGGCTCGGGCTCGACCGCCGGCTGGGCGACCGGCGCCTCGACGGCAGGCGAGGCCATTTCGACCGTGGGAGATGGAGCCGGAGCCTCCGTCGGGGCCGCGGCGTCATCCATACCGGTAGAAGCCACCGCGGGCTCTGGCGAGGCGACCTCGGGTTCGGGCTCGGGCGCGGGCGCGGTCTCGAGCTGCTGTGCGGGCGGGGTCTCCGGCACCGGCTCGGTCTGCGGCTCCACCAGCTCGGGCTCCGGTTCGGGTTCGGGTTCGGGTTCAGGCTCTGGGAGTTCAGGTTCGGGTACCGACGGCTCCGGAGCCGGCTCGACCGGCTTGACGACCGGCGGCGTCGGCTCGACCGCGGGAGGCTGGACGTGAGGCGGCATGACCGGGGCCTCGGCTGGCGATGCGGTGGAGCCCGAGGCGTCCCCGGAGGGGACACCTCCTGTGCCCGAAGGGGGCGCCGAGGGCTCGCCCGGGTCGAGGACGGCAGGGGGCGCCTCCGAGGCAGGTGCGACCGCTGCCGCCTCGACCTGAGCCGGGACCTCGACCCTGGCCTCGGGAGCCGCCGGAGCGTGCTCCGGCTGCGGCGAGACGGAAGGGGCCGTTGGCTCGGGCTGGGGAGGAGCCGGAACCTCGGCCACCCGCGCGGAGATCGGCTCCTGGGGCGGCGTGGAGGCAGGGGTCATCGGCTCCGGCTCAGGCGAGACGGCAGCGGGCGGTGGCGGTGGTGGCGGCGGAGGCGGCGCCGGGGGCGGCGCCTGGCGGACGGGCTCGGGCCGCGGCGACGGCGGTATCGACGGCCGCGGGGAAGGCGGAACCGATGCGGGACTGGGTGGCTGCGTTGCGCGCTGGGGCTTCGGCTCGGGCTGTTTCGGCTGGGCAGCCTTCGGCTGCGGCTTGGCCTCTCTCCGTCCGGCGGGACGAGCGCGACGGGCCGGTTCGGAGCGTCCTCCCGGCGTCCCGAGCTCGGTGGCCTCCCGGACCCGGGCCTCCTCGGCGATCTTGAGGTACGACTCGAGGCGATCGAGGGCGATCCCGGGTCGGACCGACGGCGAGGCGATCAGCAGGGCCGCGTACCAGCCGCGGCGGGCCACGACCCAGAGCTCGTCGCCCACGTTGAAGAACCCTCGCTGGGGATCACCGACCGCGGAGAGGCGGTCCCACACGTCCTTGGCCCGGTTTTCGGCGCCGTCCGGGTGGGCGCCCAGGGCGAGCCCGTCGCCGGACACGATGAGACAGGCCCGAACGCCCTCCAGGCCCGCCGACATGCGGGATGCGAGTGCACCGAAATCCATACGCCCTTCCGTCGCCGCTTATCGAGGTTGTCGGCGCTCGGTAGAGGGCCCTTGAGGACTAGACGCCGGCCTGCTCTCTGAGGCGGAGGAACTCCTCGTAGGTCTCGGCGAAGGCGTGTCGTCCGGTATCCGGATCGATCACCACGAAGTACAGGAAGTCGGCGTCGGCGGGGTTCAGGGCGGCCTCCAGCGAGGCCAGCCCCGGACTGGCGATCGGGGTCGGCGGCAGGCCCGGGTGGAGGTACGTGTTGTAGGGGCTCTCGTACTCGTAGTCCTCGAACGTCAGCTCCCGGTTCGGCTCCGGCAGGGCGTATTGCACGGTCGCGTCGATCTGCAGCGGCATCCCCTCGGCCAGCCGGTTGTGGATCACCGCCGAGATCTTGGCCCGGTCCTCGGGCACCCGGGCCTCCCGCTCGATCAGCGATGCCAGGATGACGGTCTCGTAGTGGGTCAGGCCGTGGTCCTCGGTCCGGCTCCAGTCGAGCCCGGCCACCTCGGACTCGAACTGCGCCAGGAGCCGTTCGATCACCACCTCTTCATCGAGCCCTTCGGTCCCGAACTCATAGGTCTTCGGGAACAGGAACCCCTCCAGCATCTCGGTCCCCTCGGGGAGGTACGGCTCCAGGGCGTACCCGCCGCTGGTCGCCACCCGCTCGAACCGCTGGGGGTCGAGCCCCAGCGACTCCACCGTGGCGGCGACCTCGGGGAGCTCCAGCCCCTCCGGGATGGTGAGGGAGACCGCCTCCACGACCGGGCCGGCCTCGAGGACCTCGAAGACTCGCTCGATCGGCATGTTCGTGGTCAGGTCGTATGCCCCCGCCTGGATGTCGGACCCGAAGCCGCGGAGCTGCGCCGAGATCCGGAAGGCCATGGCCGAGCGGATGACCCCCTGTTCCTCGAGAAGCCGGCCCACGTCGGTGGCGGTGGACCCCTCGGCGATCTCCAGGGCCACCGGGCGGGTCGGACCTGAGGCCCCTCCCGCGTAGCGGTACAGGGCGAACGCCCCGGCGGCCAGCACGACCACCACCAGGAGCACGATCAACGCTCCCCGGCCGGCCCTTCCCCCGGCGGCGCGGTGCGCTCCGCGACCAGCCATCAGGAGGGCAAGGATACCGATTCAGGCGCTGCGGGCCAGCCAGGCCTCCAGGATCACGGTGGCGGCGGTGGCGTCGACCCTGGTCCGGCGGCGCGAGCCGGGGCCGCCTGCCTCCCGGAGCCGCCCCTCGGCCTCGACCGTGGAGAGCCGTTCGTCCTGGAGGTGGACGGGGACGCCCCGCAGGAGCTGTCGCAGCCCGTCGGCGAACGCCTCCGCCCGCGCGGCCGCGGCACCGGGCCGGCCAGACAGCCCGACCGGGTGGCCCACCACCACCTGGGTGGCACCCGAGGCCTCCACCAGCGAGGCCACGGCCCTGAGGTCCTCCACCCCCCCGGCGACCCGGATCGTCCCGTGGGGCAGGGCCAGGGTGCGCTCGGGGTCGGTGAGAGCCACGCCGATGCGGACCTCGCCGAGATCCAGGGCCAGGACCGGGCCGGGGGCCTCAGCCACCGACGAGCTCGGCCAGCCGTGCCGGGACCGCCTCCAGTGCGGCCCGCAGCGCGGCCGGGTTGCCGCCGCCACCGAACGCCAGGTGCGGCTTCCCGCCGGCCCGCCCGCCCACGGCCTGGGCGGCCCGCTCGATCAGCAGGGGCGCCGCTACCCCCCGATCGACCAACGGCTTCGTGACGGTCGCCACGAGCGTGGCCTTGCTCCCGTCCGCGCTGCCGAGGACCGCCGCGCCGTGGCCGTCGCGCTCCATTCGATCTCGAAGCTTGATCGCCAGCTCACGGAGGGCTCCGGGGTCCTCGCCAGGCAGCTCGGCCACGACCAGCCGGACCCCGGCCACGTCGCGGGCACCGGCCACCAGCTCCTCGACCCGCCCCGCCCGCTCCTCCGCCCGGACCCGCCCCAGGGCCGCCTCGAGCTCCTTGATCCGTGCCGCGGCCCGGCGGGCCCGGTCCGGGGCCTGGCGAGGATCGCCGGCGCCGAGCGCCTCGGCCACCTCCTCCAGGAGCCGGCGCTCCAGGTGCACATGCCCCAACGCGTCGGGTCCGACCAGCGCCTCGATCCGCCGGAGCCCCGAGCCGATGCTCCCTTCCGACTGGATCAGGGCCAGCTGGACCTCGCCGGTGTGAGGGACATGGGTTCCCCCGCACAGCTCGATGGAGTAGTCGCCGACCTCCACCACCCGCACCAGGTCGCCGTACCGCTCTCCGAACAGGGCCAGCGCTCCCTGGCTCCGGGCGAACTCGAAGGTGGTCTCGTACGCGCGGACCGGGGCGTCCTCCCCGAGCCGGGCGTTCGCCGCGGCCTCGATCCGCTCGATGTCCTCCCGATGGAGCCCCTCGAAGTGGGTGAAGTCGAACCGGAGGCGCCCCGGGGCCACCAGCGAGCCGGCCTGCCGGGCGTGCTCGCCGAGCAGATGGCGGAGGGTCCAGTGGAGGACGTGCGTTCCGGTGTGCGACCGCATGGTGGCGGCCCGCCGGTCCGCGTCCACCATCGCCTCGACGTCATCGCCCGCCTTGACCTCGCCGCGAGTTACCCGGCCGCGGTGAACGTTGGTTTCCGCCGGGCCCGGGATCGTGTCCTCGACCCGGATCTCGCCGGAGGACGACCGGATGACCCCGGTGTCGCCGACCTGCCCGCCGCCCTCCGCGTAGAACGGCGTCCGGTCCAGCAGGATCTCGACTCGGTCGCCCTCGCCTGCCGACGGTACGCGCTGGCCCTCCCGGATCAGCCCCGCCACGCGACCCTCGGCGGCGAGGTGCTCGTAGCCCAGGAAGTCGGTGCGCCCGGCTTCCTTCGCCGCCTCGATCAAGCCCCGTTCGTCCCTGCCGCCCTTGGCGGCGGCCCGGGCCCGTTGTCGCTGCTCCGCCATGAGGCGCTCGAACGCGTCGATGTCGACCCGGAGGCCCTGCTCCTCGGCCAGCTCCGCCGTGAGCTCGACGGGGAACCCGTAGGTGTCGTGATAGAGGAAGGCCGCCTCACCGGGGAACGTTTGCTCCCCCGACGCCTTGAGGCGCTCGACCTCTTCGCTGAACAGGACCACCCCTTGGCGGAGGGTGGCGCCGAAGTGCTCCTCCTCGCTGGCCCCGACCTGAAGCACGAACGCCTTCCGCTCCGCGAGATCGGGCCAGGCGTCGCCGAGGGTATCGACGGTGCGCTCGATCAGCCGTCCGATCACCGGCCCCTCCATGCCGAGGCGCCGAGCGTGGAGAACCACCCGGCGGAGCATCCGCCGCAGCACGTACCCGCGTCCCTCGTTCGACGGCACGACGCCGTCGGCGATCAGGAACGTGACGGCCCTGCCGTGCTCGGTGAGGATGCGCAGCGAGAGGTCGTCGCGTTCGTCCCGGCCGTACGTTTTCCCGGTGGCGGACTGGGCCGCCTCGAGGATCGGGGCCAGCAGGTCGGTCTCGAAGATCGAGGGGACGTCCTGGAGGACGATGGCCACCCGCTCCAGCCCCGACCCGGTGTCCACGCCCTTGGTGGCCAGCTCGCCCACGATGTTGAAGTCGTCGTCCCGCTCGTACTGCATGAACACCAGGTTCCAGATCTCCAGG
>CALAEC010000024.1 GCA_937890785.1 uncultured Actinomycetes bacterium | reverse complement strand
CAGCTCGCTGAGACGTCCCTGATGTGGGCGCGAGCAGTGGCGCCCGTCGTGGAGGGCGTCGCCAGGATGCTCGGGAAGCCGCGTCGGGTGCGAGATGAGCGGACACCGACACCGCTGACGGGCACCAATCGCAGCCGAGGGCGGGATGCGATCCGTAAGGCAGAGTTGAGGCGCAAGGTCGCCCGAGCGGCGCCCAAGGTCCGGCTTTTGCTTGCAGTGCGGTGCGGAGGTGCTGTCACCGACTCGGCAGTACTGCGATCGATGCATCGAGTCACCGACGAGAGATGACACTGCCCTCAGGAAGGCGGTTGCCAGCGTTCGCACGCAGGAGGCGCTTGCTGAGTGGCGTCGGCGATCACAGGGAGGCGAGGATCCGGCGGTCTTCCGCCGCGAGGTCCTGACGCTTATCCAAAAGGTGCCAATCTCGCGGCTGATAGAGGTGTCGGGCCTCTCAGAGGCCTACTGCTATCGAATTCGAAGGGGGGAGGTAGTTCCTCACGCTCGACACTGGCCAGCCCTGCACGGCCTTGCAGAGGAATGACGCCTCGCCCTAGGCTTTTCGACACCATGCAGCGAAGGGGACGGCTGCCTTCCAATCTGCGCCCTTGTACAGAACATCTCCGCTCGCGAGGTAGAACGGATTGGCGAGGACGAGGGAGGGGGTCCGATGCTGAAAGATGAGCGTTGGCCTGTGGCCCGGCTCATCCCAATCTCTTCGGCTTCCGGAATCGAGGCGCAAGAACGGCGCGCAGCCTCTGCCCTTCTTGCAGTGGTATCGGCAGTCCCCGAATTCGGTCGAGCCCTTCTCAGACCGCTGGGTGCCCCCGCCGGTCACATCGAAGCCTTCATCGAGGTCCCTTTCAAGGTTGAGGGACGAACGATCCGTCCAGACGGCGTGGTCGTGGTCTCTAGAGGTCAAAGGACCTGGGGAGCCATTGTCGAAGCGAAGGTCGGATCCAACGCTCTTGAGAGCAGCCAGATGGACCAGTACCTGGATCTTGCACGCGACCTTGGTTTCGACGCGGTACTAACGATCTCAAACCAATACGTCTCCTCCTCCTCTGAGTACCCGGTAAGCGTCGATCGGCGGAAACTCCGCCGAACCGAACTCCACCACTGGTCCTGGGTCAAGGTCCTCACGGAGGCCGTGTTGCAGAAGGAGCACAGGGGCGTCAGCGATCCCGATCAGGCCTACATACTGGGTGAGCTCATTAGATACCTAAGTGATCCTCGATCGGGTGCGGTCGCCTTTGACTCCATGGGCCCAAGCTGGACGAGGGTTCGTGACAGTGCCAGACAACGCACACTTCGGCGAAACGATCCTGAGGTCGCATCGATTGCCGGACGTTGGGACGAACTGATTAGGTACTTGTGCCTTGAGTTAGCCAAGGACTTGGGGCAGGACGTGAAGCAAACCGTTGCCAAGAGCCAGCGGATTCCAACGGCCAGACTGGGAGCGCTTTCCCACTCACTCGCCGATTCTGGCCGTCTTGATGCGCAGCTCTATGTGCCTAACGCCGCTGGAGCGCTTGAGGTGATCGCAGACTTGAGGGCACGCCAGGTGATCGTCTCCACTCGGATAGACGCTCCTGTAACAGGGACCTCGAAAGGGAAGGTCTCCTGGCTGCTACGGCAGTTGGCGGAGGCGCCTGAGGACCTTTCGATCGAGGCACGTTTGGTGCGATCGCAATCCTCGCTGGCTGCCCCTCTTCGGGTTCTCCGGGGGTCTCCCGCCGACCTGTACCCAGAAGCAGGAAGAGAAATCCGTCAGTTCGTGATTAGTGTCACTCGCAACATGGGTGTGAAGCGCGACGCCACCCAGGGGTCGTTCATCCACAGCGTTGTCTCGACGACGAAGGAGTTCTACCGTGAAGTCCTTCAGAATCTGCGCGCGTGGAAGGCTCCTCCTCCCAAACTCAAGGAACCCATGGAGGAAGCACCGACCGAGCTGGAGGATTTGCCGCCCTCCATGGCCGAAGGGATTCGTGCCGCTGAGGAAGAGCAGGCCGAGGAGGCATCAGTGCCGCAATCGGATCCAGAAGTGGACACCTCCCCCTAAGCGGTAGTTAGCCTCCTCGTCTAGGACGAGGGCCTACCTCAAGCCCTCCATCGCAACACACCCTCGAAACGCCCCCGTGACCGCGGCTTTTTGGTCCTCGGAGGAGATCAATCCGCAGACTCGCCGCTACCTGACCCAGGAAGCTGGTTCGGATCGACCCCCTGGAAAAGGAAATCGTCGAACAACACCTCGGTGTCTCCCTCGATATCCGTCTCGAAGTAGAGCCCCGGTATGGCGTTTTTCGGACCGCTTAGCCCTCTGGGAACGCGGCCAGCGAACAATTCCTCTCCGTTTACACGGAACCGCAACTCCGCTACGGGGTTCGGGAGGGGCTCCTTGTCAAAACAATATGCCTCAAGACGATTGACGCCGATTCCCGGCTGAAGCACCTCACTTCTCCCACCCTCAATCGGGACCAGCCGCCCGTCATTCATTCTGGCGACCGACCAGCTGCCTGTGGAATCAATCACGAACAGGAAGGCGTTAGCCGTTCGGCGGTCACTCTTGCAAAAGAGCCCGTATAGCGCGTGCTCCCCGAACTGAGCGACGTCAACGGAAACGACAACGTGGTTCGCGGAGGTGGGCACAGGCGCAGGAAGCATGTAAGCGAGCTTTGCCCCGGGCGCCGCATCCATGCTGTACTGACCCTTCTTGTATCCGACCGTCAAGCCGGGAAAGAGTCTGTCGGGAGGCAGATCCGGCCATCCGCTTGAGGGATCGGAGAAATCGTCTTCAAGAAAGACATCGCCGAGTACAGACGGGGTCGGACTCGGGGTTGTGGTCGGCAAGGGTGTGGTGGTGGTAGGTGGTGCAGCGGGAGATGTCGGCGTCGCAGAACCGCCCGGTGAAGAGCACGCGACTCCGAGGCTGAGGGCAACGGTAAGCGCCCAGAACTTCAAAGCTGCGGGAGTGTAGCATCTGGGCAGCACGACACCGCCGCTCGGACGGGGGGGCGACGTTTCGCGGGGCCTTATCTCCTATCCCCTTTGCGTCTTCACCGTCAGGAGGGAGATGTACAGTCTGCCCGACTCAGGTCCCGATAGCGGCCCGTACCTTTGCATAGCTTGCCGCTGTCAACTCTGGGAGGACCTTCGTCTCCCCAACGACAGGCATGAAGTTGGTGTCGCCGTTCCAGCGGGGGACGACGTGCCAGTGCAGATGATCTGGAATGCCGGCTCCGGCGACCACGCCCAGGTTCATCCCGATGTTGAACCCGTCCGGCTGCATCGCTTCCTTCAGCGCCTTCACGCACCGCTGCATCAGGCGCTGCATGTCCAGCGACTCGTCGTCCTCGACCTCCTCGAGCTCACCGACGTGGCGGAACGGCGCCACCATCAGGTGACCGCTGTTGTACGGGTACCGGTTCAGCATGGCGAACGACAGCTCGCTCCTCGCCACGATCAGGGCCTTCTCGTCGTCCCCTTCCTTCGGCTTCTCGCAGAACAGGCACCCTTCGTCCTCGCCCTCGCGGGCCTGGCCGATGTACTCCATCCGCCAGGGCGCCCACAGCCGCTCCACTACAGGGCTCCGACGTCCCCGGTCTCCAGCGCGCGCTCCTTGTCTTCGACGATGGCACGGGCCAGGAAGGCCTCTAGCGGCACGCCGCGGGCTTCGACTCCCGCCCGGTCGCGCACGGCCACCGTCGCGCCCTGCTCCTCCTTGTCCCCCACCACCAGCACGTAGGGCACCTTCTCCAGCTGGGCGGCGCGGATCTTCTTCCCGAGGGTCTCGCGGCTCTCGTCGACCTCGACCCGCAGGCCGGCCTCGTGCAGCCGGGCGGCCACCTTCTCCGCGTACCCGTCGTGCCGGGTGGCGATGGGGATCACCTTCACCTGCACCGGGGCCAGCCACACCGGGAACGCCCCGGCGTGGTGCTCGATCAGGATGGCGATGAACCGCTCCAGCGAGCCGAGGATGGCCCGGTGGATCATCACCGGCCGGTGGCGCTGGTTGTCCTCGCCCATGAACTCGAGGTCGAACCGCTCCGGCAGGGCGAAGTCGCACTGCACCGTGGTCAGCTGCCACGACCGGCCGATGGCGTCGCGGAAGTGGAAGTCCACCTTCGGCCCGTAGAACGCGCCCTCCCCCTCGGCCACGTCGTAGGCCATCCCGCTCTTGTCGAGGGCGCCGCGGAGCGCCTCGGTGGCCCGGGCCCACATCGCCTCGTCGCCGATGGCCTCGCCGGGCTTCGTCGACAGCTCGATCCTCGGCTCCTCGAACCCGAACACCCGGAACACCTCGAGGGTCATGTCGAACACGCCGAGGACCTCGTCGATCAGCTGGTCCGGGGTGCAGAAGATGTGGGCGTCGTCCATCGACAGGCCCCGGATCCGCAGCAGCCCGTGGAGCGTCCCGGCCTTCTCGTGCCGGTACACCGTGGCGAGCTCGGACATCCGGAGCGGCAGGTCGCGGTAGGACCTCGTCCTCGACTTGTAGATCAGGACGTGGAACGGGCAGTTCATCGGCTTCACGTAGTAGTCGCCGGCCTCGTCGTGCATCGGCGGGTACATGTTCCCGGCGTACTTCTCGAGGTGGCCGGAGGTCTCCCACAGCCCCGAGCGGGCCACGTGCGGGGTGGTCACCAGCTCGTAGCCCCGGGCCACGTGGATCTCCCGGACGAAGTCGCCGAGCTGGCGGACCAGCCGGCCGCCCTTCGGGTGCCACACGGCCAGGCCGGCCCCGAGCTCGTCGGGGAACGAGAACAGGTCGAGGGCCGGGCCGAGCTTGCGGTGGTCGCGCTTCTCGGCCTCCTCGCGGCGGTGGAGGTAGTCCTGGAGCTCCTCCTCGGTGGGCCAGGCGGTCCCGTAGATCCGCTGGAGCTGCTGGCGCTTCTCGTCGCCCCGCCAATACGCCCCGGCCACCGAGAGAAGCTTGAACGCGCCGAGCTTCCCGGTGTTCTCGACGTGGGGCCCCAGGCACAGGTCCTGCCACCCGTCGTTCCGGTAGATCGAGACCGTGTCGCCGCCCGCGCCCTCGGCCTCCTCGACCCCCTCGATGATCTCGCGCTTGTACGGCTGGTCGGCGAACCGCTGGAGAGCCTCCTCGCGGGGGACGTCCTCGTGTTTGAACGGCTGTTCGGCCTGGACGATCTCCCGCATCCGGGCCTCGATCCGGGGGAGGTCGTCGGGGGTGAGCTGCTCGGGCAGCTCGAAGTCGTAGTAGAAGCCGTCCTCGATCGGCGGCCCGATGGCGTACTT